>JBEBCR010000165.1:0-2509 GCA_041157565.1 Planctomycetota bacterium
CGCCGGCGCGCATGTGCGCCTGGACACCGCGACGGCAGCAGGGCTGGCTGCGATCTTCGCCTAGTCGCCTCCGCGCGCGGCCGCGACCGCAGCTGCGCGCCCAACTTCGGCCGAGCCCATCACGACGAGGCTCATCGTGTCACTTGCCGGCCTTGGGCAGGGCTGCGCCTGTCCATGCCTCGGCCGGCAAGGTGCGCGCAAGCCCCGACAACAAGGTGGCGTTGGCGGCCTCGACCGCGGCACGGATGCGCTCGATGGTCGCGACGTCGACCGGGCTCGCGTCCCACGCGTTCCGCAAGGCACGCATGTCCTCGCAGGCGCGCGCCAAGTCGCGGTAATGGGCGGCGTGGGCGGGAGAGATGCCTTTCGCGGCGCCTTGCCCCGCCGCGGTGGAGGCCAGCATCTCCTGCACCTGCACCCAGAACTGCGCGGCCTGCCTCGGATTGCTTCCCGGCAGCGTGGCGCCCGCGAGCAAGCGGCACGCGACCACGTTCTGGCTGCCCACGTCGACCAGGTTCTTGGCTCCGCATCGGCCACGCGGAACGAACAAGTCCGCATCCAGCACGGTCCACGGTTCGCGACCCACTGGCACGACCAGCGCGACCTTGCCCTTGCCGGCGCGCCGGTTCCGCTGCTCGCCGAGCAGGCGTTCCATCCGCGCCAAGCTCTCCTCGGGGGCGCCATTGGCGCGCAGCGCTTCGATTTGGGTCGATTGCTGGACGATGGCGAGGTCGAGCTCGAGGACATCGGCCTTGGCCTGGACCAGGAATTCGACGATCTCGTGGTGCAGCCACAGCTCGAGCGCGGCCCGTGGTTCCATGGGCACGTTCCGACTGGCGCGTCGCGCCTCGGCGACTCTTCGGTCCAGCTGTTCGTGCGCGGCCTGCAGCTCCCGCGCGTCCAGCTGGTCGACCATGACGCAACTCGCGCGCAGCGCGACCGGCTCCGTCGAGGGGACGATCTCGGCGATGGCGCTCGGCTCCGGCGTCGCATCGACGCCCGCGTCGTCCGCCAGGAGGCCGCCATACCAGCGGCGCGCCCATTGCTCGCGATAGCGGTTGAGCCCGGCCACGTCGCCCACTTCGACGAACTTCGCGATGCGCAAGGAGGCGTCGGCCCGCGCTTGGTAGTAGGGCTTGTGCGGGTCGAGCGCCTGCTTGGCCTGCGCGGCGTAGGACTCCGCCATGCTGCGCGAGGCGGTCAACAGCTGCAGCGCGCGGTCCTCCTCGCGTCCCCCCAGATCCAGGGTCGGCCACATCAGGAAGTCGACGAACCACTTGGCTTGCGGCACTTCGACGCGTCTCGCGCCGCGCTCGGCGTCGGGCATGCCAGGCTTCGGCGCGCCCTCCTTGCCCAATGGCCACGTGCCGAACTTGCCGCCGAAGCGCAGCACGCGCAGTTCGGGATCGTTGTAGGCCTTGCGGTCCTTGTCCAGCTCCGCCTGCGCATGGGCGAGCTGGTCGGCGGGCAGCCCCAGCTTCCTGAACTGCTCGAGGTTCCGCTCCTGATCCTCCAACTTGGCCTCGAGCGCATCCAGGAAGAGCAGCTGGGAGCGAACGGCTTCCAAGGCGGCCTTGCGCGCGTAGAGGACCTCCAAGGCCTCCAAGTCCGCGAGTCCAGATCGTTGGTTGGTGTAGTGGGCCGCGAGCCACGGTCCATGGTCCGGATCGACATCCGCGCCAAGCAGCGCACCGATGCGCTTGCGCACGTCCTCGAGCTTGCGCCCGACAGTCGCCGAGTCGACGGTGTCGATGCGCACCTTGGCGCCCAGCATGTCCCCGTCGCCCACGATGGGCAGGGCGTGGCCAAGGAGTGGAAGGAGAATCAACGCCGCGATCGGCGCGACATGTCGGAAGAGTTGCATCATGTTCGGTTCCTGGTGCGCGTCCTGCGCGCCCCAAGTCCTTGAAGGCGTGCGGGACGGGAGCGCATCACGGTGAATCGGCGTTCGCCTTCACTTTCCGTCCTGCTCGCCCCCGATGCGCCAAGCGCGCGGCTTTTCCGCGTCCAGCAGCACCAACTCGCCTTCGATGGCGAGAGGGCCGGTTTGCACCGCGTGCAGCGCGTAACGCGCACCCCGCGCGCACACGACGGCCGCGATGCGGGCTTGCTCGTCGGGCGCGAGGTGCAGGCGCAGCCCTTGTCCGGGGTGCAGCGGGTCCGCGCAGGCGAAGGCCAGCAGGGACGCATCCCGCGTCCGTCCCACCGTCGCCGCGAGCGGTTCGGCCGCGCCTGACTCGACCATCGAGACCGGCGCGCTGGCGATGACGGCCAGATCCGATTCGTCCACCACCTGCAGCGACGGGCGCGCATGGAGCACTTGCACCTTGCCTTGCGCGATCAGCACGGCGTCGTCGGCGATGCCGTCTTCGAAGGCGCCATCGGCGAAGCGCTTCACGCGCTGGTCGCCCGCGTAGGCCCAGTAGTCGTAGACCAGCGAGTAGGCGCCACCGCCGAGATCGACGTAGCTGTCAGCGAAGTCGCACGGGTCGGGCGACTTCGGGTCGAA
>JBEBCR010000166.1:0-11821 GCA_041157565.1 Planctomycetota bacterium
CCCCACCGCCGCGCCCATCGCGTGCAACGACGACAACGCCTGCGCGCCCGGCAACGCGACCTCGAAGGTCGTCTTCCCCGCCACCTGCGGCCAGACCTACATGATCCGGCTCGGGCGCTACAACAACACGGCCGCCAGCCGCGGCACGTTCACCATCGTCGGCGAGCTCGGGGCCTTCGCGCCCGGCTGCGACGCTCCCGCGCCGGGCCATGCGTACTGCTTCGGCACGAGCGGTTGCCCGTGCGGCAACAATGGCGGTCCAGGCGCCGGCTGCGCCAACTCGCTGAACGGCAGCGGCGCGCGCCTCGTCGGGCGCGGCGTCGCGAGCCTCTCGAACGACACGTTCGCGCTGGAGGGCTCGGGCATGCCCAACAGCAGCTGCTTGTACTTCCAAGGCACGACGCAGGCCGCGAGCGCCTTCGGCGACGGGTTGCGCTGCGCCGCGGGTTCGGTCATCCGCCTCGGGTCGAAGACCAACGTGGCGGGCGACTCGCGCTACCCGACGGCGGGCGACCTGCCGATCTCCGTGCGCGGGGCGGTGGCGGCGGCTTCGACCCGCACCTACCAGGCGTGGTACCGCAACGCCGCCGCGTACTGCACCGCCAGCACCTTCAACCTGACCAACGGCTACCTGGTGCAGTGGGCTCCCTGAGCCGCGGGCGCGCGCGGATTGTCAAATATCCTTGACGGGCTGCGCGCCGAGCGAACGGGGCCGGCTGGTCGCGAGCGACCAGCCGGCCCCGTTCGCTCGGAGGCTCCGCGCCGCGTTCAGCCGAAGGCGGCCAGGAACGCCACCACCGGGCGCGCCGAGGGGCGGCCGTGCTGCCAATCGCCGCCTTCGCAGCCCGAGCCGCCGATGTCGACGTGCGTGAAGCACAGCGGGTGCTTGGAATCCGTGCCGTGCTTGTCGAGGCCCGAGGCGATGGCGAGGAAGGCCATCGGGAACTGGTGGCCGCGCGCCGTGCCCGACGAGGGCAGGTTGTTGCACGACAGGACGTCGTCGGCCTTGGTGCGCGGCGCGACGAAGTCCCAGTCCTCGCGGCGCAGGCGCGACACCTCGAAGGGGTCGCCCCACAAGTCGCCTTGCGCGCCTAGCGACTCGCTCACGGCCGCGTGGCGCGCGGGGCCGTTGTCGAGGGCGATGTTGTAGGGGCCGACGGCGCGCCCGGCGTGGCCGGTCAAGGTCGCGACCGACAAGATGCGCGGGTTGAGTTCCTTCGCGGCGCGCACGCGCAAGTGCGACAGCAGGTCGGCCAGCACGAGGCGGCCTTCGGCGTCGGTGTTGCCGATGCGCACGCGCACGCCGGCGTGGCTCTTGATGATCTCGTCGGTGACGAAGCTCTCGGCGCCGATCGAGTTGCGCACCACGCCCAGCTCGGCCACGATCTTGACGCCTTGCAGGCCGAGCTTGGCGGCGGCCAGCATGAATCCAGCGACCGCGGCGGCGCCACCCTTGTCGCGCGACATGCCCGACATGAAGCCGCCCACCTTGAGGTCGGCGCCGCCGGTGTCGTAGGTCAGGCCCTTGCCGGCGAACAACAATGTGCGAGCGATCTTGCCCTTCGGCGCGTACTCGAGGCGCACGACGCACGGGCGATGGCGTTCGACCTCCATGCTGGCGCGCGCGACGGCCATCAGCAGGGGATAGTCCTTGGAGAGCGCCTTGGGCTGGTCGACGATGGAGACCTTCACGCCGGTGCCCTTGAACGCGTCGACGCAGTACTGCGCGAAGCGCGGCGGGGCCATGCGCTCGGGCTCGGTGCCGCACAAGTCGCGCGCCAGGCGCAGGCCGGCCTCCGTGGCCTCGACCCACGCGGCGTCCTCGGAGCCGAAGCCGCCGCCGAGCACGGCGAAGCCGATGGCCGCGACGGGTTCGACCGACGCGCCGAGCGCCTCGCGCGCCTCGAGCGGCTCCCACAACCCGCCGATGGCGCCCAGCGCGGCCACGCGCGCCGCGTGCAGGTGGCGCGGATCGGCCGGCGGGGGCACCAGCACGACCAGCGGCTCGACGGAGCCGGCGTCGCGCGCGCGCAGCAGACCCTTCCGCGCGGCTTCGGCGTAGCGGCGCACGTCGTCGTGGTCGCGCAGCACCGGACCGGTGGGCGCGAGCACCACGCGCCCGCCCGGCGCGCCGGCCACGGGCACGAGCGACAGCCCGTTCGCCGCCTTGGCGTCGATGGCGCGCGCGGCGGCGAAGGCCTGCACGACCAGCTTGTGGTCGGCGGCGGCGTAGTCGTGCGCCACGACGACGAGGCAGTCGTAGCTGTTCTTCCTGGCGAGGACGGAGTCGAGGTTGGCGACGGCGTGGAGGCGTGTCATGGGGAGGGGCCTTCTGGTGCGGGTGGTGCGGGCGCGCGCGAGGATCCCAACGGCGGAGGGCGGACGCAAGCCGCGCGGAGCCTCCGACGTCGCGGGGCGCGCGATTCCAAGTCGATGCGCCGTTTGCCCCTGCGCGCTTTCGGGGCTAAGGTTCGGACGCGTCGGCGCGTCCGCGTCGCGCCGCACCGCCTCGCGGGCGTCCAGTTCCCGACAAGAGCGCCCTCCACCGCGGGGGCTCCACCACGATGGATTCCACCCAAGACGCCGTGCTCGTCCTCTTGGACGGGCAGCAGGTCAAGGAGGTCCCGCTCGCGCCCGGCATGGTCTTCGGGCGCGGCGCCACGGCGAGCGTGCAGCTCGAGGATCCGACCTTGTCGCGCGTGCACGCGCTGCTGCAGAAGGACGGCGACCGCTGGTTCCTCGTCGACAAGAGCTCGAACGGCACCTGGCTCGACGGCGCCAAGCTCGAGGTCGACCACCCGGCCCAGCTGCGGCCCGGCTCGACGGCGGCCCTCGGTTCGTTCCAACTCCAGTTCCGCCTCGCCACGCGCGCGGCGGTCGAGGGCGCCACGCGCCGCGGCCCGGCGCCCAGCGCGGCGCCCGCGCCAATCGAGCCGCCGCCGAGCTCGAGCCCGCTGCTCGAGCACCTCGTCGACAAGCACAAGGAGATCCCGATCTGGAAGGACGGGACGATCCAGCTGCGCGTCGCCGACATCATCGAGGAGACGCACGACACCAAGACCTTCCGCCTGGTCGGCTTGGCGCCCGTGCTGTTCTCGTTCAAGCCGGGCCAGTTCGTGACGCTCAAGCTGCCGATCGGCGGCAAGGAGGTGTCGCGCTCGTACTCGATCTCCTCAAGTCCCTCGCGGCCGCACTGCCTCGAGCTGACGGTGAAGCGCGTGCCCGGCGGCCTCGTGTCGAACTGGCTGTGCGACAACGTCAAGCTCGGCGACACGCTGGTGGCGCGCGGCCCGGCCGGCAAGTTCTCGTGCTTCAACTTCCCCTCCAAGAAGGTGCTCTTCATCGGCGGGGGCAGCGGCATCACGCCGGTCATGTCGATGCTGCGCTGGATCGTCGACACGGCGGCGGACGTCGACGCGTACTTGTTCGTGTCGGCCAAGTCGCCGCGCGACATCATCTTCCGCAACGAGCTGAACTGGATGTCGTCGCGCCACAGCGGCATCAAGGTGGGCATCACCTGCACCAGCCGCTGCACCGGCGCGGATTCGTGGACCGGACTGACCGGGCGCGCGGACGCCAACATGCTCAAGCTGCTCGTGCCCGACCTGTTCGAGCGCCACATCTTCATGTGCGGCCCCGAGCCGTTCATGGACGCGGTGACGCAGTGCCTGCGCGAGATCGACTTCCCGATCGCCAACCTGCACGTGGAGAGCTTCGGCAAGGTGCGCGTGGCGCCGGGGTCCGAGCAGAAGCCGCGCGACGTGCCCAAGGCCCCGCCCGCCCCGGCTCCCGTCGCCTTCGCGCCTTCCGCGGCCGCGCCCGCGTCCCCGGTCGCGCCGCCCGCGCCAGCCGCCGCCGCGCGGGCGTACAAGGTGTCCTTCTTGAAGTCGGGGAAGGTGGTCGAGACCGCCGGCGATTCGCCGCTGCTCGACCTGGCCGAGGCCAACGGCGTCGAGATCGGCTACCAGTGCCGCTCCGGATCGTGCGGCGAGTGCAAGGTGCTGTGCCCGGGCGGGGGAGTCTCGATCGACGAGCACTGCGCCATCTCCGACGACGAGAAGGCGCAAGGCTGGATCTGGGCCTGCTGCTCGCAGCCCAACGCGGACTGCCAACTCGACGCCTGAGGCCGGGCGGGTCGCGCCGGGCCGTCAAGCAAACAGGACGGGCCGCCCGCGAGGCGGCCCGTCTGCTCGGGCGGCCGCGCCGCGGCGCCCGGCTCGGCCCACGGGCTCAGCCGCCCGGATGCTGGGGGAACTTCATGTACGGCAGGCGCACGCCGCCGAAGGTGAAGTTGTCGGCGCGGATCGAGGGCGAGGGCTCGAACTCGACGCCCCCGAGGCGCGCCTCGGCGCGGCGGATGCCCATCAAGGTCACGTAGTCGTCCTGCTCGACGCCGTCGCCCGACACGCCGATGGCGCCGACGAGCACGCCGTCCTTGTAGAGCGGCGCGCTGCCGGGGAAGAGGATCAGGCCGCTCTGGTTCGGGCCCGCGGTGGCGAAGCCCATCTGGTCGAAGCGCGCCTGCATCCGGTTCTCGAGCGCCAGCTCGAACAGGGGGCCGGGCTGCGTGCCGGCGATGCCCGGCGGGTAGAAGGGCTGCGTCAGGAAGCCCAGCGTGCGGCAGGTGATGGCGGTGCCGGGCGGCACGATGCCGTCGAGCGGGTGCAGGCCGGCGCGCGGACCATCGGCGTCGAGCGAGTTCGGCGAGCTGTAGTGGAAGGTGTTGCGCCCCTTCGTGATGGCGATGTCGACCGAGAAGAGGGTCGCGTCCTCCATCCGGAAGAGGGCCAGCACCTCGCCGGCTCCGTCGGTGACCGCGATCACCATGGCCGTGGGGGAAGCGGACGGCAGTCGGATCGCCGCGTGGGTCTCGCGCGCCACGAGGGCCGTCTCCTCGACCAGGGCCTGCACTTCGGCTGCCAGCAAGCCGCCCTCGGTCGGCGCCGGCGCCGTGCTGTCGCGCGGCGAGCTCAGGAACAAGAAGGGATCGATGTCGCCAGCGGCGCCCGCGTCGACGTTGCCCCCCGCGTCCCACGCGCCGATCCCGTGGCGCGCCAGCGCCGCGTCCGCCGTCGCCTGGTCGCCGCTGAAGGGCAGCAGCACGCCGACGAGGTACACGGCGCCCTCGGCCGGCACCGGCCCGAACTCGTAGGTCTCGGGCGGGAACGGCGCGTCCGGGTTGGTGCGGAGGGTGCGCGAGCCTTGCAGCGCCGCGTACTCGGCGGCCTCGGGGTCGGGGACGCCTCGGCCCTGCGGTTCGGACCCGATCCACACCCCGATGGCGCCCACGAGGCGGCGTCCCACGTCGAAGGCGCCCGGGTCGGCGATGGCGGCCGCCGTGCGCTTGTAGAGCGGGATCCCGCCCGGCAGCGGGGTGAAGCCGGGGGTGGGGGTCGAGCCGTCGGGGTTCTCCAGCCGCGGCAGCTCCTGCCCCGCGTCGAACGGCCCGTGCGCCACGCCGCGGTTGGTGGCGTCGATCTGCCACAGCGGCCCTTGGGCCGTGTTGGCGACCCCCAAGGTCGAGCGCAGCGGGGCCAGGGCGTCGGGCTCGTCCTGCGGCGCGAAGCCGGGCGAGAAGGTCGAGGGGAAGTGGAAGGTGCTGATGAACTGGACGGTGCGCGAGGTCAGCGGGGCCTGGCTGTGCGACAGGTAGGCGGCCGTGCGCGCCACCGAAGCGGCGATCTTGTTGTCGTAGTCGCCGGCGGCGGAGGCGGGGTCGCGGTTCCACACGCGCAGGATGTTGCCGACGCGGTCGACGACGACGATCGCCATGTTGGGCGCCCCGATCGACTCGGCGGCGCCTTGGACGATGGCGTCGACCTCGGCGAGGGAGAGCGCGTCCACCGGCGCCAGCGGCGCGAAGCTGACCGGGACCACGCTCGACTCGAGGCCGTCGTCCGCGCCGCCGCAGCCGGAGGCGAGCGCCAGCGCCAGGAGCGAGGCGCCCAGAGAGGGTCGGGATCGGACCGCGTCGGCCAAGTGGAACTTCATCGTGGGGCGTGCTCCGCGCGCACCGCGGGGACCATGTCGAAGATACGGGCGGAGGCCGCGCGCGTCCATCGCCGGATCGCGCGACGAGACCTCGCCGCGCGGATGAGGGTGCAAAGAACTCCTGACAACGCGCCGAGCGGCTCGCACCCTTGCCCCTCCACGCCCGCGCACCTACCATCCAACGCAGGAGCCTCGCGAGTTGCCCTCGACCATCCCCCCCGTGTGGCGCCGGTTGTTCGTCGCCTCGTGCGCGTTGGCCGCCACGACGCGCTGGGCGTCGGGCGCGCAGCAGCCAGGCTCGCAGGACGCGCAGGCGGGGCGGGAGGCGGCGCGAACCGAAGAGCCGGAGCAGGCCGCGCCGGCCGGATCCGAAGAGCCGCCGCACTTCGAGCCCTTTCCGGATCGCTGGTACGCGCCCGGCCGCACGCCGCCGGGCATCGACCTGACTGGCTACGAGATCAACGAGCCCGGCGGCTCGTGGTGGAACCCGTACCGCCAGAACCAGCTCAAGGGCGACTTCCCGATCCTCGGCACGCAGGACGTGTTCCTCTCCGTCGGCGGGCTGCTGCGCCAGTACGCGGAGACGCGCGACGTGCCCACGGGCACGCTCAACACCGGCGATGGCGGCTTCGAGTTCTTCGGCAACGGCCGCCAGAGCGTGCTGCTGACGCAGGTCGCCGTCTCGTTCGACCTGTTCAAGGGTCCGCAGGCCTTCCAGCCGGTCGACTGGCGCCTCAAGCTGACTCCGGTGCTGCAGCGCACCGAGGTGCAGGTCGAGCACGACGGCGTGCTGTTCGCCGACCCTTCGCGCGGCGATCGCCGCGTCGACGACGACTTCGCGCTGCAGGAGGCGCTGTTCGAGTACCACATCGCCGACTTGTCGAGCCGCTACGACTTCCTCGCGATGGAGGGCGGCATCCTGCCGTTCCGCAGCGACTTCCGCGGCTTCGTGTTCGACGACGTGAACCTCGGCGCGCGCCTGTTCGGCAACTGGGACGCGAACCGCTGGCAGTACAACCTCGTGTTCTTCGACATGCTCGACAAGGACACGAACTCGGGCCTCAACACGTTCGAGGACCGCTCGCAGGAGGTCGTGGTCGCCAACGTGTATCGCCAGGACTGGCCCGTGGACGGCTTCACCAGCTCGGCCTCGGTGCACTACAACCACGACGATCGCGGGTTCGAGTTCGACGACAACGGCGGACTGGTCAGCCCCGCGCCCATCGGCGCGGCGCGCGAGAACGTGGTCGAGAGCTGGTACCTCGGCGTGGCCGGCGAGGGCCACTTCGGCCGCTGGAACACGACGGTGGCCGCCTACCAGGCGCTCGGCCGCGACTCGTTCAACCCCATCGCGGCGCGCGAGACGGACATCGACGCGCAGTTCGGCGCGCTGGAGGTGTCCTGCGACATCGACTGGGTGCGCCTGCGCGCCTTCGGCCTGTACGCCTCGGGCGACGGCGATCCGCGCGACGGCGACGCGGAGGGCTTCGACGCCATCCTCGACTCGCCCAACTTCGCCGGCGGCACGCTGTCGTTCTTCAACGGCCAGGCCCTGCGACTGCTCGGGGTGAACCTGACCAACGCCGGCAGTCCGCTGCCCGACCTGCAGAGCTCGCAGACCCAGGGCAAGTCGAACTTCGTCAACCCGGGCCTGCTGCAGCTGGGCGGCGCGGTCGACTTCGAGCTGACTCCGCGCTGGCGCGCCGCGGTCGGCGGCTCGTACCTGGTGTTCGACGACACGGCTTCGCTGGAGACCTACCTCCAACTGCCCGAGGTGGAGCGCGAGATCGGCGCCGAGTTCTTCGCGGGCACGCAGTACCGACCGATGCTCGACAACCACCTGATCCTGTCGGGCGGCGCGTCGCTGCTGGTGCCCGGCGCGGGCTTCGCGCGCATCTACCAGAGCGACGAGATCGTGCACTCCCTGTTCCTCAACGTGATCCTCGCCTACTGAGGCGCGCCCCGACCAAGCGACCAGACGAGCCATGCAGACCACCAACCACACCGGACGCCAGCCCTCGAGCCGGAAGGCGAAGGCCTCGTCGCTCGCCTTGGGCGTGTTCGGCGCGGCGCTCCTGGTCGCCGGGTGCATCGAGCGCCGCCCATGGACGCCGTACGCGCGAAAGGACGCGCCGACGCGCGTCGTCGACGGGCGCGAGACGCCGCTGATGTCGCTGCCGGCGTCGGTGGTCGACAAGCTCGACGCCAACTGCGTCGCCTGCCACCAGGGCGTCGGCGATCCGCACGGATCGCTGCGCATGGCCTGCGTCGACTGCCACGGCGGCGACCCGGAGGCGACGACCAAGGAGGAGGCGCATCCCGCGCCGCGCCACCCCGAGCGCTGGGTCGGCTCGCGCAATCCCGAGCGCACGTACGCGCTGCTCAACGACGAGAGCCCGGAGTGGATCAAGTTCGTCAACCCGGGCGACCTGCGCGTGGCCAACGAGACCTGCGGCGGCTGCCACGCCGACCAGGTGCTGGCGGTGTCCAAGTCGACGATGACGACCTCCGCGCCCTTCTGGGGCATGGCGGCGTACGCCAACGGCATCGCGCCGTTCAAGCGCACCTTGTTCGGCGAGTCGTACAGCCGCGAAGGCTTGCCGCAGCGCGTCAACAACCTCGTGCGCGGCGACGACGGCCGCCTGCGTCCGCCGACGGCCGAGGAGATGCGGCGCAACTCGTGGTCGCCGTTCCTCCTGCCGTTGCCGCGCTTCGAGTCGACGCAGCCCGCCAACATCTTCCGCGTGTTCGAGGAGGGCAGCCGCCTCGGCGCCGTGCCGCTGGGCCTGAACGGCCTTCCTTCCCCGGCCGTCGGCCTGCCCGACAAGCTCGAGGATCCGGGCCGCCCGAACAACCGCTTGTCCGACCGGGGCCTCGGCACGTTGAACCGCGTCGACTTGACGCTGCTCAACGTCCACAAGACGCGCCTCAACGACCCGCACCTGTCGTTCCTCGGCACGAACGACCAGCCGGGCGACTTCCGCTCCAGCGGCTGCACCGCCTGCCACATGGTCTACGCCAACGACCGCGACCCGATCCACTCGGGGATCTACGCGGCCTTCGGCCACAAGGGCGAGGCGGGCGACAACTCCGATCCGACCATCGCCAAGGGCGAGTCGGGCCACCCGATCGCGCACCAGTTCACCAACGCCATCCCGTCGAGCCAGTGCATGGTCTGCCACATGCACCAGCCCAACTCGTTCGTGAACACGTTCTACGGCTACCAGATGTGGTCGTACGAGACGGACGGCGCGCCGATGTGGCCCAAGGAGTCGCCGACGCTCTCCGACGCCGAGCGCGCCGAGCGGCGCGACCGCAACCCCGAGGGCGCGGCGCGGCGCGGGCTGTGGGGCGACCGCGCCTTCCTCGAGAAGGTGCCGGAACTCAACAAGGAGCTCGAGCACACGCAGTTCGCCGACTACCACGGGCACGGCTGGGTGTTCCGCGCGGTGTTCAAGACCGACCGCAAGGGCAACCTGCTCGACAAGGACGGCGACATCGTCCCGTACGACGATCCGACGAAGTTCCACGGCGTGCTGCCCGAGCTGGGCAAGGTGCCGGCGGATCCGCGCACGGCCTTCGCGCCCAAGGACGGCAAGCCGGTGCACCTGATGGACATCCACGCGGAGCGCGGGATGCACTGCGTCGACTGCCACTTCAGCCAGGACGTGCACGGCGACGGCATGGTGCACTCGGAGATCCAGGCCGCGGTGCAGATCACCTGCCAGGACTGCCACGGCGACTTCGAGAAGGAGGCCGTGGTGACCAACTCCGGCGCGCTGGTGGTGGGCGGCCCGGCGTCGAAGGGCGTCGCCGAGGCGGCGCGCACGCCGTACGGCGAGAAGCGCTTCGAGAAGCGCGAGGACGGGCTGTACCAGCGCTCGATGATCTACCCGGAGGTCGAGTGGCTGCTGAAGCAGGTCTCCGACACGATCGACCCGTCGCATCCCTCCTTCAACAAGAAGGCGGCCGACGCCAAGACGGGCGTGTGCAAGGAGGCGCACGGCCCGAAGAAGATGGAGTGCCACACCTGCCACACGTCGTGGATGACCTCGTGCTTCGGCTGCCACCTGCCGCAGGAGGCCACGGAGAAGAGCGACGTGAACCACTTCGAGGGCGGCGCGCGCCGCGGCCACGCCAGCTACAACCCGCAGGTGGCGCGCGACGACGTGTTCATGCTGGGCATCCAGGGCGACGTCAAGGGCAACCGCATCGCGCCGGTGCGCTCGTCCTCGGCGGTGATGATCTCCTCCAAGGACCAGCAGCGGCAGGCGACCTACGCGCAGCAGCTGCCCGTGGCCGCCAACGGCATGTCGTCGCAGTGCTTCAACACGCACTTCGCGCACACGGTGCGCACGACCGAGACCAAGACCTGCGTCGACTGCCACCCCTCGGCCGACGGCGACAACAACGCGTGGCTGGCGCAGGCGTACCTGCTCGGCACGGGGGCGACGAACTTCGTCGGCATGCACGCCTGGGTCGGCCGCGAGGACGGCGTCGAGGCGGTGCGCGTGACCGAGTCGGACGAGCCGCAGGCGGTGCTGGGCTCGCGCCTGCACGAGCTCGCCTATCCCGAGGCGCACGCCAAGTTCGTCGCCGGCGGGCGCCGGCTCCCCGAGCACGAGGCGCATGGCGGGGGCGTCGTGGCGAGCCTCCAGCTGCGCGGCGAGTACCTGTACACGGCCGGCTCGGAGGGCTTGCGCGCCTACGACGTGGCCAACATCCACAACAAGGGCTTCTCCGAGAAGATCGTCACCGCTCCGGTGTCGCCGCTGGGCCAGGACGCGCGCGTCGAGCTGCCCGCGGCGGCCGCGGTGGCGTTGCCGACGAACAACTCGATCAGCATGTCGCGCGCGTGGCGCCCGGAGAACCTCGAGCAGGGCTACGAGCACGAAGGCCGCATGCAGAACCTGCACGAGAGCTACCGCTGGGCCTACGTCGCCGACCGCGAGCTGGGCCTCGTGCTGGTCGACGTAGAGCCGCTCAACGACGGCGACCCGTCGAACAACTTCCTCGAGCGCAGGATCGACTTCAACCCGGACGGCCTGCTGCGCGGGGCGAGCAACCTCGCCGTGGCGGGCGCGACGGTCTACGTGTGCTGCGACGCGGGCCTCGTCGCCGTCGACGTGTCCGATCCGTGCTCGCCGCGCGTGCTCGCTGTGGCGGGCGGATCCGGGCTGCGCGAGCCGCGCGCCGTCGTCGTCCAGTTCCGCTACGCCTTCGTCGTCGACGCGGACGGCCTCGCCGTGGTCGACGTGACGTGGCCGGAGAAGATGCGCGTCGTGCCGGGCGCGCGCGTGCCGCTCGAGGACGCGCGCGGCTTGTACGTCGCGCGCACGTGGGCCTACGTGGCCGCCGGGTCCCAAGGCTTGGCGATCGTGGACGTCGAGCGTCCGGAGAAGCCCGCCCTCGACCAGGTCTGGAACGCCGACGGCGCCATCGACGACGCCAACGCGGTCGTGTGCGGCATGACCAACGACAGCCTGTACGCCTACATCGCCGATGGGCGCAACGGGCTGCGCGTCGCCGCGCTGGTGACCCCCGAGGACGGCGGTCGCAGCGCCTACGGCTTCTCGCCGCGGCCCATGCCGCGTCTGCTCGCCACGCGGCCCACGTCGTCGCCGGCCCTGGCGTTGTCGCGCGGACTCGACCGCGACCGCGCCGTCGACGAGTCGGGCCACCAGATGGCGGTCTTCGGGCGCATCGGCGGCAGGCCGTTCACGCTGGCCGAGATGCGCCGCCTGTACCTGAACCGCGCCGGCGACGAGGTCGCGACCTACCAGAACGCCTACGCCAAGCCCAAGGCCGGCGGCCCCGCGCAGGCGACGCC
>JBEBCR010000167.1:0-5533 GCA_041157565.1 Planctomycetota bacterium
ACGCGGACTCGGGAACTGCGCGCGAGGTCGACTTTGCGGTGGCTTGATCGCGCATCGTGGACCGCTAGACTCCGAACGGTCAGGGCCGCGCGCGGGATCACGCGCCGCAGGCCCCGCGAGAACGGCAGCGCATGAGCTCGGTCTTCAAACCTCTGCAATGGGCCCTCGGCCGCTTCTCGGTCGACATGGGCATCGACCTCGGCACGGCGAACACGCTGGTGAGCGTGCGCGGCCGCGGCATCGTGCTCAACGAGCCGAGCGTCGTCGCCGTCGACAAGTCGACCGGCGAGGTGCTGAACAACGGCATGGCGGTGGGCATCGAGGCCAAGGCGATGCTCGGCAAGACGCCGGGCACCATCGAGGCGATTCGTCCCCTGAAGAACGGCGTCATCGCCGACTTCGACGTGACGGAGAAGATGCTGCGCTACTTCATCACGAAGGTCCACGCGGGGCGCAACTGGGTGAAGCCGCGCGTCGTCATCGCGGTGCCCGTGGGCATCACCGCCGTCGAGCGGCGCGCCGTCATCAACAGCGCCGAGCGCGCCGGCGCGCGCAACGTGTACCTGATCGACGAGCCGCTGGCCGCGGGACTGGGCATCGACCTGCCGGTGCGCGAGCCGCACGGTTCGTTGATCATCGACATCGGCGGCGGCACGACGGACATCGCGGTGCTGGCGCTGGGCGAGATGGTCGTGGCGACCAGCCTGCGCGTGGCCGGCGACCACATGGACGAGGCGATCATCAACCACCTGCGCCGCCACCACAGCCTGCTCATCGGCGAGCAGTCGGCCGAGCGCATCAAGTTGACGATCGGCTCCGCGTGGCCGATGAAGACCGAGCTGTCGATGGAGGTCAAGGGACGCGACAGCGTCACGGGCCTGCCGCGCAAGACGACGGTCACGTCGATCGAGATCCGCGAGGCGCTGACCGCGCCGGTGCGCCAGATCTGCGAGGCCGTGCGCGGCGTGCTCGAGGAGGCGCCGCCCGAGTTGTCGGCCGACCTCGTCGACCAGGGCCTGACCTTGTGCGGCGGCGGCTCGCTGCTGTACGGCTTGCCCGAGGCGATCTCGGAGTCGCTGTCCATCCCGGCGCGCGTGGCCGACGATCCGCTGACGGCGGTGGCGCGCGGCACCGGAGTGTTCCTCGAAAACCTGGAAGTGTTCGCGCCCGTCTTGTCGTCGGGCGACGACGACTGAATCGCAACCTCGGCGCCGCGCGCTTGACGCCACGCGCGGCGCGGATGCCTGGCCCAGGCGGGCGGAGACTCGATCGTGGTTGGCTGGCTGCGCTCGCGCACGCTGCAGTTCGTGGCGCTACTGGCGCTCTCCGCCCTCGCCTTGAGGCGCGTCGAGGGGCTCGAGCGCGCGTGCGCGTGGTTGCTCGCGCCCTCGGCCACGTTGGCGTCGGTCTTGGCGCCCTTCGAGTTCGGCGGCGAGGTGCTGGCCGCGGATCCGGCCCTCGTCGAGTCGTCGCGCGCCGTGCGCGCCTTGTACGCGCGGCAGGTGCTCCCCGAGGAGGCCGAGCTGCGCGCGGGACGCGCCTTCGTGGCGTGCGAGGTGGTGGCGCGCGTCGAAGGCGCGCCGGATCGCGTGCTCGTGCGCGCGCAGGACCACCTCGCGGTGCGCGTCGGCGACCCGGCGACGCTGCGCGGCCACTACCTCGGGCGCGTCGCGGCGGAGCGCGGCGGCGAGTGGGAGGTCGAGCTCGTCACGGCTCGCGACCATCGCGTGGGCGCGGTGGCGCGCGCCGAGGACGAGGTGGCGCGCCTCGTCGTCGGTGGCTTGCGCCGCGCGACGCCAGAGGACGGCGGCGCGCTGCTCGCCGCCTGGGCGCTGGACGACCAGGACCTCGACGGGGCGCTGGTGCGCGTGCAGGAGTCCGCGGCGGGCTCCGCCGCGTTGCAGGGGCCGGACCTCGCCAGCGCCCAGCGCGCCAACGGCTACCTGCTCGGCCGCCTGCGCGCGCCGCGTCGCGGCGCCGCGCTGCCCTCCGGCGTGCGAAGCGACATCGACTGGGAGCACGGCCTGCACCATCTGGCGCTGCTCGTCGACCCGCGCGCGGCGCAGGGCGGCGAGGGCCGCGTCGACGCGCGCGACCCGCTCGATCCGGCGCGCTGGCGCGTGCTCGAGACGGTGGCGCGCCGCGCCTCGAGCCCGGGCCGGTCGGTGCTGCGTGTCAAGGATGTTGGACACTTGCCCCCGGGCGCCGCCGTGGCGTCGGGCTTGCGCCTCGTCGGGCGCGTCGAGCGCCGCGCCGGCGGGCTCCTCGACGTGGCCCTGCTGGACGACCCGGCCTTCGCCGTCGAGGCGCTGGCCGTGGTCGACGCGACGCGCGTCGTGTCGCTCGGGATCCTGCGCGGGGGCGGCCGTGTCGACGCCGATTCGGTGCTGCTCGCCTGCGACGCGTCGGCGCTGCGGCGCCTGCGCGCGGTGCTCGAGCGCGCGCCCGACGGGGCCGTGTCGGTCTGGACGGCGGGCAGCGAGCGCGGCGTGCCCGCGGCGCTCTTCGTGGGCGCGCTCCTGCCGCAGCAGGGGGGGGCGGCCGCGCTGCGCGTCGCGCACGCCGAAGGGCCGGCGTCCGCGCGCCAAGCCTGGATCGAGGAGGAGGCGCCGTCCGGAGAGGCGGCGACGCGATGAGGTCCATGCGCTGGTTGTCGATCGCGCTGTTCGCGTGCCTGCTCTCGTGGCTGGCGCTCTTCGAGGCCGCCTCGCGTCCGCACCTCGGAGCATGGACGCCGAACTTCGCGTTGGCAGCCTCGCTGGCCGTCCTGGCGCGCGCGGAGGAGCGCGACTGGTGGTGGTTGTTCGCGGCCACCATCTGGGCGCGCGGGATCGTGGCCGCCGAGCCCGCCGCGCTGGTCGTCGCCGGCACCGCCTTCGTCTTGTGGGGCGCGTTCGTGGCGCGCGGCGTGTTCGACCTCGCCGGCCACGCGGGACGCGCGCTGGCCGCGGCCCTGGCGAGCCTCGCGCTCGGAGCCTTGTCGGCCCTGTCGCACCTCGCCAGCGCGCAAGGTTCGAGCGCCTTGGCGTGGGCCGCGCTCGCCGACGCGTCGCCCTCGGCCGTCGGCACGGGACTCTTCGCGCTGCTGCTCGGCGGGTTGCTGCAGTCCCTGCCCGGGCTCTCTCCCTTGGCGCGGAGGGCGTCGTGAGCGGCTGGCGCCAGCGCATCCTCGTCGCCGCGTTCCTCCTGGCCGTGGCGGCGGTGGTGGCGCGGCTGGCGCAGATCCAGCTGTTCGAGCGCGAGCTGTGGGCCGGCCAAGCCGACGCCATGACGAGCGAGACGCGCGTCGTGCCGGCGCGCCGCGGCACGATCTACACGCGCGACATGGCCGTGCTGGCCGAGGACGAGGAGCGCTGGCAGGTCGAGTGGATCCAGCGCGATTGGCGCCGCGGAGGCGCCCTCGGCCAGTCGGCGCACGCGTGGTCCGCCCTGCATGGGCGCGGCGTCTCCTACCCCGAGGCGTGGCGGCGCGGCGCCGAAGCGGCGACGCTGCTGCTCGAATCGAGTCCCGCCGAGCTCGACCAATGGGCGCAAGGCGCCGCGCTGGAGCGGCTCGGCCTTCCCGCCTGCGCCGATCCTCGCGAACAGTGGCGCGCCTCGCGCGCCTCCGACGCGCGCTTCTACGCCTTGCGCCTGCTCGAGGCGACGCGCGAGGAGGAGCGCGCCGTGCGGCTCCTGCGGCGCGAAGGAGCGGTGCGCGAGAGCTGGCTCGAGCTCTTCGCGCGCCTGCGCGGCGTCGAGCCGGCCGCGCTGCGCGAGTCCGTGCAGCGCCGCTTCGCGCGCGAGGCGCAGCACTTCGCCGAGCTGGCGCGGCGCATCGAGGCCGACGGCTTGTCGCTCGCCGGCGAAGCCGAGGACGCGGGCGGGGGCGCGGACGCGCGCCTCGTTTCGCCCGAGGAGCGCCTCTTGGCGCGCATGCAGGCGCTGCGCGAGGCGCGCGAGGACGCGCAGGCGGACGCGATGTTCGCGCTGGCGTTGGGCTTCGAGCCCGCGCGCTTGCCGACGCGCGTCCTCGTGGAGGAGGTCGACACGCGCTTCTTGGCGCGCGCGTTGCGCTTCGACGACGAGCGCCATGCGCGCTGGCTCGCCTCGCGCGCCGAGCTGCGCCGCGCCGAGCTCGCCAAGGAGTTCGCGCCCCGCGCGCTGGCGCGCGCCGCCAACGAGCGCGACGAGCGCGCCATGGAGCGCTCGCTGCTCGATGCGCTGGCGCGGCTCTCGGCCGCCGGGAGCGACGTCGGCGCGGTGGCGCGCGAGGGCTGGCCGGCGCTCGAGGAGGCGAGCGTGCTGCGCGAGCTCGACGAGGCCTTCGAGGGCGATCCCTGCGACCTCGAAGGCGTGCCGCTCTCCGGATTGCCGTTCGTCGACGAGGACTGGCGCGCGCTGGCCGCCGACGCGCTGGCCGACGAGTCGACGCCGCCGTGGACCGCGCTGGCGCTCTTCGAGGCCTTCGCCGTCAACCCGCTGGTCGACGCGCGCGCGGTGCCGGATTTGGAGGAGACGCGCGCGCGCTGGAGCGCCGCCGCGCAGTCCTCGCGCGGTCTCGAGGGCCCGGCCGGCGTGGAGGCCTTGTTGCGCCTCGCGACCACCCTCGAGGATCGGCACGACGAGGCGGTCGAGCGCCTGTGCGCGCGCGGCTGCGCGGCGAGCCAAGGTCCGCGCGCCGTCCAGCCCGCGCGCATCGCGCGCGCCCTGCAGCACGAGGCCTACCTGGGCGTGGACCTGACTTCGCGCGCCGCGGCGTTCGCCGGCGAGCCGTCCTACGAGCTGGTGCACGCGCTGGTGCGCGACCGCCGCGCGCACCCGGGCTTCGAGGTGCGCGAGACCATGCGCCGCAAGCGTCCCGCCGCGGACGCCAACGGCGTTCCGCTCTCCTCCGCGCTGCTCGGGCGCGTCGGCCGCCCGACCTTGCGCGAACTCCTCGCCTTCGAGGGCGTGGACGGCGTCGATGGACGCAGGGCGCGCGAGGCCGAGTGGGTCGGGCGCAGCGGCGTCGAGGCCTGGCTCGACACCGCGTTGCGCGGCAGCTTCGGCGTGCACGAGGTCGAAGGGCTGGCCGAACGCGCGCGTCCGTCGCGCGTCGCATCCAGCGCGCCGCGCGATGGCGCGGAGGTCGTGTTGACGATCGACGCGCGGCTGCAGACGGCGGCGCAGGAGACCTTGGCGCATCCGGTGCCGCCACCGCTGGGCGACGACACGGACGGATCCTGGTTCGCGCACCCGGTGGGGGCGATCATCCTGTGCGACGTCGACGGGGCCGTGCTGGCGGCGGCATCCGAGCCCGGGATCGACGGACTCGAGCCGGCCCCGGGGCGCGGCCCGGCGCGCTCGAGCGCGCGCGAACGCGCCTTCCACCGTCCGGTGTTCAATCCGCCCGGCAGCGTGTTCAAGCCCTTCGTGGCGGCGTGGGCGCTCGACCACCTCTCGTGGGACGCGGAACGCCCGCTCGCCTGCACGGGGCGCTTCGACTCCATCGCCTGCAACGGCGTGCACGTCTCGTGCGACCTGCGCCGCGCGCTGGTCGTGTCGTGCAACT
>JBEBCR010000168.1:0-4550 GCA_041157565.1 Planctomycetota bacterium
CCTTGGTGCGCACGTCGAGGAAGCGCGCCGAGCCGGCCTCGAGGAGCAGAGCCGCCTCGCGCGCGTCGATCTCGCCCCACAGCCGGCCTTCCAGGATCTCGTCGCGCTCGACGCGCCCGCCCTGCGCCACCGTCGCCAGTTGGCGCCGCAGCACCTGCAGCTCCTGCTGCAGCTCCTCGGCCTGGTTGGCGGCGCGGCGCGCCAAGTCGGCCTTCAACTCGTCGCCGAGTCCGGCGGCGCGGCGCGCCTGCGAACGCGAGGCCAGCGCCACGACCAGCGCGACGAGCGCGAGCGCGGACGGGACGGCGAACAACAGCAGCGAGAAGGGGACCTCGTCCATGTGTGCGTGCAGCTCAGGCGCGCGCCCGCAGGATGGCGGTCGAGGCGGTGAAGCCGTGCACGAAGTTGCGGCCCCCGATCGGACCGATCTCGCCCAGCGCGAAGAAGCCCGCCACGGGCGTTCCTTCGCCGAGCGCGCGACGCAGATGGCGCGCGTCGTGGTCGGGCGAGCCGAACATGCGGCGTCCGCGGCCGTTGCAGGTGAAGACCAGCGCGCCGGCCTCGGCGCCGAGTCGCGCGCGCCCGCACCCGGCGACGGAGTGCTCGAGGTCGTCGCCGGCGGAGGCCGGGTCGCGCACCAGGAACTGCACGCTCATGCCGCGGCGCAGGGAAGGGTCCGCGACCGCCAAGCCGCCGCGTTGCTTGTCGACGCCCATCAAGCCGCGCGCGAGGAAGTCGCCGCGGTCGAACACGCTCTTGCGCGCGTCCACCGCGAGGCCGAGGAAGGGACCGCGCTGCAGCGCCTCGCGCTCGGACGGCGGCAGGTTCGCCAGCATCTCCATCAGCACCTCGAGCGCCGGTCGTCCCGACAACTTGAGGACGAGGTTCTCCTCGCAAGCCGTGACGACCCACGGACGGCCCACCGGACGGCAGCCTTGGCTGACGGCGGTGGCGATCTCGACGTCGCCCTCGACCACCACGCCGACCGCGCCCGCCTTGGAAGGCCCGTCGGCCTTGACGAGCAGCGCGCGCTCTCCGCCCTGTTCCGGCACCGCGAGGCCGCCGACCACCGGCACGCCGGGCAGGCGCTCCTCGATGGCCGCGATCCAGTCGACCGCGGGGAACGCGAAGGGATCGGGCAGCACGAGGATGCCCGCGCGCGACGGGTCGCGCACCTCGGGCAGCCCGTGGAAGACCGCGTCGAGGTCGTCGTCCTGCGCGACATCCACCTCGAAGGGGCGCACCGCGGTGCCGGGCAGGCAAGCCGCCCACAGCGACAACGCCGGGCCCGACTCGTGCTCCACGTCGTCGCCCAGCACTCCGCGCGCGCCGCAGCCCAGCACCACCTCGGCGCCCAGCTCCGCGCGGCAGCGCCGGCCAAGGCCCTCGCGGTCGCCGGCCAGCGCGTTCGACGCGAAGGCCACGACGAGGTCGGGCCGTTCGCCCTGCAGGGCCGCGCGCACGCGCGCGCACGCCTCGCCGAAGGCCGCGTCGAGCGAGCCTCGCGTGGACAACGCCGCGGCGAAGCGCGGCGCGACGAGGCGCGCGCTCACAGCGGGAGCTTCTCGATGTCGCCCAGCTTGCGCCAACGCACGACCGAGGCGAGGTCCAGCTTGTAGTCGCGGTGCTTCGCGTCGACGCCGAGGGTGGCTGTCTCGCGGATCCAGTGCTCGGGATCGGCTCCCGGCGAGGGCTCGAACACGTCCGCGTCGTGGAGCAGGGCTTCGAAGCCGTGCACCGCGTCGAAGCGGCCGACGACGACGCGTCCGGTCTTGGTCTCCACGACGAGGTTGATGCCGTGGGGTGCTTGGTGGAGTGAGCTCATGTGCATGCGCCGCGCATTGGGCGGCACCATCCTAAGCCGCGCCCCGCGTGGTCCAGCCTGTCCGCCTCGCCACGACTTCGGCTGGTTCCCGGGATCGATCCGGGGAGCGGCGTCATTTCGGCGCCCATGTCCGCCGGGGGCTTGCACCGGAGGTCGTCCTCCTGCCACGCGTCCGTGCCGGGCATGCCCCCCTTGGCTGTTACGAAGTCGTGGCGCGGCGCCCTTCGCCGCCTCGCTTGGCGCCAGCAGCCGGTTGGCACGCGAATTGTCTGGACCGAGGGGACCTTTCCGTCACGCCAAGCCACCAGCTCCATCATCGCGCCGAGGATCGCCACATGCTGACCATCCAACTGCTTCTGCTCGCCATGCAAGTTCCAGGATGGTGCGCCGGCTGTCACGGCGGCGGGGTCGCCACGCCCGGAGGCACTGGTCAGCAACCGCAGGTTCCCGCGGGATCAGGGGGGCAAGGTGGCCCTGGCGACACGGTGCCGGCCAGCCCGGGTGCGCCGCGACCTGCGCCGCCGGGAGGTCCAGTCCCTGCGCCCCAGGTCCCGGGTCCACGTATCGGGGGCGGTGCGACAACGCCCTCTCCCGTCGGGCCCACGACGGCGGCGCTGCGTCCGCAAGCGCTCGTGCTGACCAGCGACGATGGTTGGTGGTTGTGGTGGGAGCACAACAAGACCGAGTACCTCCAGCCCAAGCGTCGTCCATTGTCGGATCTGGTGCTTTCGCTGGACGGCGACGAGGTGCTGCGTGGCAGGCTCGAAGCGGCGCGATCGGCGTTGTTCGCCATCGGCGAGGCCGGAGCGCGGGACGCGGATGCCGGGCTGCGCCAAGCGGCAGTCATCGCCCTGGGGCGCGTGGGGGAGATCGAGGCGCACGAGGAACTCCTCGCGGCGCTCGCCGATCCCAGCCAGGAAGTACGGCACGCGGCCCTGCTCGCGCTCGGCGCCACAGGCACCACCGCGGCGCGAGCGACGCTGTCCGAGGTCGCCCTTCGCGGGTGCCTGTCGGGCAAGGGTGGGCGCATCTCGCCGTACTCGCGACCGCTGGCCGTCGTGGCCCTGGGCCTTGGTCGCCGCGCGGGCTTCGACGAAGAAGCCACGACGCGGGCGCTGGAGGCTTGCGAGCGGCGTGACGGAGCGGAGGGCGACATGCTCCTCCCCGCCTTGTTCATCCACCACATGCTGGCTCCGGACGAGCGCATCGTCGTCTTGGCCCTGGGCGCGGCCCAGGACGAACGCGAGACTCCCGCAACGCGCTGCCGCGCGATCGAGGCGCTGAGTGGCTCGACCGAACCTCGGATAGTCGACGTCCTCGCCGAGTTGATGCGGGATGGTCGCATGGACTTGCGCCGCTCGGCCGCGTTGGCGTTGGCCGCTTGTCCTGGCTGGCGCGCCTACGACGCGTTGCGTTCGGCCCTCGAACAGGAGCAGGAGCCCTTGACGCGCGGGCTCGTGTTGGCGTCGTTGGCGCGCCGTTCGGAGCCGGGCACCTGCAAGATGCTCGTCGAACAGCTCAAGGCCGGCCAGGCGAACCAGTTGGCATGGGCCGCGCTGGCCGTGGGGATCCACGCGCGCAGCGTGCAACTCGCCCCCGAGGACCTGTCGTTGGCGCGCTGCGCGCTCAGGCGGGCGCGGGAAGGGCAGGCGGGCGACTACGCCTTGTCGGCTTTCGATCTGGCCGCGGGGCTCTTGCGGGACGTCGAGCAGTACACCGCCGTGCACGAAGCCAGCACGAAGGGTCCATCGCCGGAGCGGCGCAACTACGCGATGACATCGATGTCGCTCTACGGCGACCAGGCGGCGCTGGACGCCTTGGCCGCGCGAGTGCTCGCCGAGGGAGATCCTGTCGCGCGGCTTGGTGGCGCCACGGCGCTCGCCGTGCACGGTCGCGCGCAGGACGGACCGATCCTGCTCGCGCTTCTGCGGCAGCAACGAGCCGGAGAGCTGCGCACGCAGGCCGCGCAGGTGCTGGGACTGCATGGCTCCTCCGTCGCGCTCGAGGGGCTCATGGCTGCATCCATCGACGCCAAGGCGGATCAAGCCGTGCGCGCCGCAGCGGTCGAAGGCTTGGGCATCCTCCTGACGCGGCCGCGGGCGCTGGCCTTCGCCGACGTCTCGCGGCAGGCGAACTACACCGTGTTGCCGGAGTGGGTGCGTCCGCTTTTCTACACGACGCTGTGAGCGACCAAGTCGTTCGAGCAAGCGGGGCCGTCGGAGCGCGGTTCGGCGGCCTCGCGGCTCGCTCGACGTGCCAAGCGCCGAGATTCAGCTGGGCACGATCCGTGTGCGCAGCAGCCTGTCGATCAGCGAGATGGACGTGCGCGCGAAGGCGTACACCACCGCCAGCAGGAGCAGCAGGCCTACGAGGCCGACGAGCGTCCAGCCCGCGACGACCAGCCGTGTCCAGCCGATCTCGATCCACCAGATGGCGCCGAAGATCACGAGCGGAGGCACGCCCAGCGACAGGAAGCTGCGCAGCGCGCACAGCGCGCGCGGAGCCGGTCGGCCGCGGCGGTCGCGCAACCGCAGGCCGAAGACCCACAAGGTGGCGCCTCCGCGCGTGACGAACGACGAGAAGGTCGCCAGCAGCGCGAAGGCAAGCCAGCCGGCGACCAGCGAGCCCAACAGCCAGCTGTACTTGTTCACCTTCAGCTCGGGCATTCCCGACACCTTGGCCAGCTGCGGGTGGTCGGCTTCGAAGCGCAGTCGCGCGGCGGCCA
>JBEBCR010000169.1:0-4422 GCA_041157565.1 Planctomycetota bacterium
GCCATCTCGGCCTCGTAGCGCGGCACGGACGCGACGACCTTGGCGTAGCGCCGCGAGATCCCGAGCGAGGACGAGCCGCGCGCGGCCGCGGAGGATCCAAGCAGGCCGGCGAGCAACGAAGCGAGCTTCCTCATGGCCCCATGTTCGCAGGCGCCGCGCCCGAGCGCCATGCGCACTGGTCCGGCGCCCCGGATGCGCCGTGCCGGCGCGGCTCGGGACGGGGCGGCGCGTGAACGGTTCGCCGCGCCCCCCACTCGGCCGTGGCGGAGGGCGCTCCAGCGGTGGTTGCCCCATGGCCGACGGAACGGGTAGCCTCTTCGCCCTCGAACCCCGCGGCCATGCACGGCGCGCGGGCCAGTGGACCACCCCGAGACCCCTCCATGAACATCGTGGCCGCCATCAAGCGCGTCCCCACCACCGAGGCGACGGCCAAGGTGGGCGCGGACGGCAAGTCCCTCGACCAGGCCGGTTGGCAGTACATGGCCTCGTTCTACGACGAGATCGCCGTCGAGGCCGCCCTGCAGGCCAAGGAGAAGCACGGCGGCTCCGTGACCGTGCTGACGCTCGGCCCCTCGGACGCCAGCAAGGAGCTGCGCGAGTTCCTGGCGCGCGGCGCGGACGCGGCGACGATCCTCAAGGACGCCGATCCGTCGTCGCGCGACGCGCTGAGCACCGCCAAGGCGCTGTGCGCCAAGATCAAGGCGCTGGGCGCGGACGTCGCCTTCTTCGGCAAGGTCGCCACGGACCGCGACAACGCGGCGGTGGGCGCGATGGTCGGCACGCTCCTCGGTTGGGCGGTGGTGACCGACGTGGTCGGCCTCGACCTGACGCCGACCGGCGGCAAGGCGCGCCGCGAGACCGAGCATGGCGTCGAGACCGTCGAGTTCGCGCTGCCCGCCGTGCTGACCTGCAGCAAGGGCCTGTGCGAACCGCGCCGCTCGAACCTCAAGGGCATCATGGCCGCCAAGAGCAAGGCGATCCCCGAGGAGGCCTTCGAGTCCGCGCCCTCGCAGCAGGTCGTGGTCAAGGTCGAGCTGCCGCCGGCGCGCAAGGCCGGCCGCATCGTGGGCGAGGGCGCCGGCGCGGTGCCCGCCTTGATGGACGCGTTGAAGAACGAAGCCAAGATCCTCTGAGGTGCACGCCATGGGCTCGATCGTCGTCTACATCGAACAAGCGGGCGGGACTCCGCGCCGCGCATCCCTCGAGGCGCTTTCCGCCGCCAAGTCCACCGGCCAGGAGACCATCGCCGTGGTGGCCGGCGAAGGCGCGTCGGACTGCGCGGCCAAGCTCTGCTCGAACAAGGCCGTGGTCCTCGCGGGCGGCGGCGCGCACAGCGCAGACGCGCTGGCGAGGGACCTCGCCGCCATCGCCAAGGAGTCCGGCGCCAGCGCCTTCCTCGCGGCCGCCACGGCCACGGGCAAGGACGTCGCGCCGCGCGTCGCCGCGCTGCTCGACAGCACGCTGCTGTCGGACATCACAGCGCTGTGCTCGGACGGCGGCAAGCTCGTCTGCACGCGTCCGTGGATGGCCGGCAAGGCCATCGCGACCCTCTCGAGCGCCGCCGGCGTGTTCGTCGCGACCACGCGCGTGAACGCCTTCGCGCCCGCCGAGGGCGGCGGTGCCGCGACCACGACGCGCCCGGCCTCCACCGACGGCAAGGCGAAGGTCGTCTCCATCGAGGCCAAGGCCAGCGCCAAGCTCGACGTGAAGGAGGCGCCGGTCGTCGTCAGCGGCGGCCGCGGCCTCAAGGGCCCGGAGCACTGGGGCATGATCGAGAACCTCGCCGCGGCCTTCGGCTCCGCCGCCACCGGCGCCTCGCGCGCCGTGGTGGACGCCGGCTGGCGTCCGCACGGCGAGCAAGTGGGCCAGACCGGCAAGACGGTCGCGCCGCAGCTCTACATCGCCGTCGGCATCTCCGGCGCCATCCAGCACCTCGCCGGCATGCGCACCTCCAAGGTGATCGTCGCCATCAACAAGGACGCCGACGCGCCGATCTTCAAGGTCGCCGACTACGGCATCGTGGGCGACGCCTTCGAGGTGCTGCCCGCCCTGACCAGCGCGGTGGCGGCGGCGAAGAAGGGCTGAGCGCCGCGAGACGGCTGCGCGCGACGACGGCCGCTCCCTCGGGGGCGGCCGTCGTCGTTGGCGGGTGCGGCGCGTCGCGTCGGGCTGCTAGTCTTTGCGCGTGACCACGCCGCCGCGTCGCTGGCTCCCCATCGTGCTCGCGCTCGGCGCGGCCGCCCAGCTCGCCATCGTGCTCGGCGGCGCGGCCGATCCGCTGGCCGCCTCGCCCATCAACGACGCCAAGGTCTACTGGGACTGGGGCGGGCGCATCGCGCAAGGACGCCTGGTCGACGACGCGCCGTTCATGTCGGCGCCGCTCTACCCCTACTTCGTCGGGCTGGTGCGCGCGCTCGGCGGCGGGCTCCTGGCGCTGCAACTGGCGCAGGTGGCGCTGCACGTCGCCACCGCGTGGCTCGTGGCGCGCGTGGCGCGGCGCCACCTGGGCGAACTCGGCGCGGCGCTCTCGGTGGTGCTGTACCTCCTGCTGCGCGATCCGGCCTACATGACGACGCGCGTCCTGAACTGCACGCTGCAGCTCGCCGCCACGGCGTGGGCCTGGGACAGCCTCATGGTCGCCGCCGAGCGCCGCACGCGCGCCAGCGCCCTGCTCGCCGGGCTGGCGCTCGGCGTGGCGGTGCTGGCCCATCCGGTCTACACGCCGATCCTCGCGCTCGCGCCGGCCTGGCTGTGGTGGCGCACGCGGCGCGCCCTCGACGTCGCCCTCGCCGCGTCGCTGTCGCTCGCGTGCGTCGCGCCCGCCACGCTGCACAACAAGCTGGCCTCGGGCGAGTTCATCCCCTTGAGCGCGCAATCCGGCCTCGGACTGCACCACGGCAACCAGCCCGGCGCCACGGGGATCTACCAGGCGGCCGAAGGCGTCTCCACGGACCGCGCGCGCCAGACCCTGATGGCGCGCGAAGCGGTGCGCGAGCGCACGGACGGCAGCTGGGGCGCCACCGACCGCGAATACCGGCGCATGGCGTTCGAGTACCTGCGCGAGGATCCCCGACGCACGCTCGAGCTCGAGGCGCGCAAGCTGTGGTGGTTCGTCGGCGGCCGCGTCTACGGCGACGTGTACACGCCGGAGCTCGAACGCGAGGACGGTCGCCAAGCGTGGCTGTGGCTGGCGCCGATGCCCCTGGCGTGGTGGACGGCGCCCGCGCTGCTCGTGGCGCTCCTCGCCTTCGCGCGGCGTCCGCGCGAACTGGCGCCGGAGCTCCTCTTGTTCCTCGCCACCGTGCTGGTGGTGCTCGTGTTCTGGTACTCGCCGCGCTACCGGCTGCCCATGGCGCCGTTCGCCGCCATCGCCGGCGCCTGGTGCCTGCTGCGCCTGCTCGACCACGCCGCGCCGCGGATGCTGCGCGCGGCGATCGCCCTGAGCCTCCTCGCCTCGGTCGCCGCCTCGGCCGCGTTGCGCGCGTCCGGGGCCGACGCGCCCGAGGCGTTCCGCGCGCAGTACCTGCACAGCGGCGGCGTGGCGTTGGCGCAACTGGATCGCCATGCCGAAGCGCTGGCCGAGTTCGAACGCGCCGAGCGCCTGGGCTCGCGTCCCGCCGCGGCGGCCAAGGCCGAGATGCTGCGTCGGCTGGGTCGCGTCGACGACGCGCTGCAGGCCGCGCGCGACGCCGTGGCGCGCGCGCCGCGCGACTTGGCGGCGCGTCGCAGCCTCGCCGTGGCGCTGGCGCAGGCGGGACTGCTCGAGGAGGCCGCGCGCGAGTTCGAGGCCGTGCTGGCCGTGGACGCCGTCGACGCCGAGGCCATCGGCGGACTCGCCAACACGCACCTGCAGCGCGGCGACCCGGGCGCGGCGCTGCCGCTGTACGAACGCGCGCTGGCCCTGGCGCCGGACGACGCGGCGACGAACGCCAACCTCGCTCGCGCGCGGCTGGCGCTGGGCGAGCTGGACGCCGCGCAAGCGGCCTTCGAGCGCGCCGCTCGGCTGGACGCGAGCTTGGCGCAGGCCCGCACGGGGCTCGCCGAAGTCGCCTTGGCGCGCGGAGACGCGGCCGCGGGGATCGGGCACCTGCGCGCGGCGTGGCGCGCGCGTCCGGGCCCCGACGAGGCGCTGGCGTTGGCGTGGTGGCTCGCCGTGGCCCCCGACCCGGCGCTCTGCGACGCCGGCGAGGCGCTGCGCGTGCTGGACGAGCATGCGCGCTCGCTGGGCGACGATCCACGCTGGCTCGACGCGCGCGCGGCGGCCTTGGCGTGCGCGGGCGACTTCGACGCGGCGTCGCGCACGCAGTCTCGCGCCATCGCGCGCGCCAGGGAGCTCGGCTACGCGCAAGCCGGCCCCGAGCTCGAGGCGCGCGCGGCGGCCTACGCGCGACGCGAGCCGTGGACGCTGCGCTGAGGCGCGCG
>JBEBCR010000170.1:0-29504 GCA_041157565.1 Planctomycetota bacterium
TGCCGCTGGAACCGGCGGTGCGCGCCGGCGGCGACCTGGGCGCGCCCGTCGTCGTGGCCGAGCCCGACAGCGTGGTCGCCAAGCGCTTCCTCGAGCTCGCCGGCAAGGTGGCGCAGCGCGTGGCGATCAAGTCGTTCGCGTCGCTGCCCGTGCTGCAGTAGCCGTCCCCGACCTCGAGGCTCGTCGCCCAGGCGTCCGCCGTGCGCGGACGCCGTCGTTTTCCTATCCTGTGCGCCTCATGGGCGCGACGGCCACCACGCGAGCGGACGCGAAGACCGGGCTCGGCACGCTGGGCATCATCGGCGGCGGGCAACTCGCCAAGATGTGCGCGCAGGCCGCCGCCCAGCTCGGCATCGAGGTGCGCATCCTCGAGCGCGCCGAAGCCTTCCCCGCGCGGCACCTGGCCGCCGCCACGCTGCGCGGCGATTGGGACGACGGAGCGCAGGTCCTGGCGCTGGCGCGCCAGTGCGACGTGGTCACGCTCGAGAACGAGTTCGTCGACGCGCGCGCCCTGCGCCACGCCGAGGAGCACGGCGCCATCGTGCGCCCCGGCTCGGCCACGATGGCGGTCGTGCAGGACAAGTTCCTGCAGAAGACCGCCTTCCGGGAAGGCGGCCTGCCGCTGCCGCGCTTCGCCGCGGTCGAGGCGCCTTCCGACGTGCTGGCCTTCGCGCGCGACCATGGCTGGCCGGTGGTGCTGAAGAAGCGCCGCAACGGCTACGACGGCAAGGGCAACGCCACGGTGCGCGGCGAGCACGAGCTCGCGGCCGCTTGGGCGAAGCTGGGCGGCGCGGGCCTGTACGTCGAGGCGTTCTGCCCGTTCGAGCGCGAGCTCGCCATCGTCGCCGTGCGCGGACACGATGGCGCGCGCGTCGCCTATCCGCTGGTCGAGACGGTCAACGCCGACCACATCTGCCGCACCGTCGTGGCCCCCGCCGACGCGGGCGCCGACGTCGCGCGCCGCGCCACGTCCATCGCGCTGGCGGCCATCGACTCGGTCGGCGGCGTGGGCGCGTTCGGCATGGAGCTGTTCTTGAAGCGCGACGGCGAGGTGCTGATCAACGAGATCGCCCCGCGCGTGCACAA
The DNA here is from genome assembly GCA_041157565.1 of Planctomycetota bacterium. Lineage (GTDB taxonomy): Bacteria > Planctomycetota > UBA1135 > UBA1135 > SXXH01. Next base: position 1,087 of record JBEBCR010000170.1, read on the forward strand.
CACCGGCCACTACACGATCGAGGGCTGCGACTGCTCGCAGTTCGAGAACCACGTGCGCGCGGCCATGGGCCTGCCGCTGGGCTCGACGGCGCTGCGCGCGCGCTGCGCCGTGATGGTCAACCTGCTCGGGACGGGTCCGGGCCCCGCGCGGCCCGCGGGACTCGAGGCGGCGCTGGCCGAGCGCGGCGTGGCGGTCCACATCTACGGCAAGGATGCCTCCTCCAAGGGCCGCAAGATGGGCCACGTCACCGCCATCGGCGACGATCCGCGCGAGGTGCTCGCGCGCGCCGAGCGCGCCGCCGCCGCCATCCGCTTCGGCGCTTGAGGCTGCTTCCGGCGCCGCCGTGCGCTACCTTCTAGCCACGACGCGCCCGACCGGCGCGCACGCCGCGCACCAATGGCAAAGAAGAAGTCCAGCTCCCCCACCTCGCGTCCCGCCAAGTCCGCCGCGCCGCTCGTCGGCGTGATCATGGGCAGCGACTCCGACTTCGGCACGATGAAGCTCGCCGCCGACGCGCTGGCCGAGTTCGGCGTGCCGCACGAGGTGCGCGTGGTCAGCGCGCACAGGACCCCCGACGACATGGCGCAGTACGGCCGCGACGCCGCGGCGCGCGGCCTGAAGATCGTGATCGCCGGCGCCGGCGGCGCCGCGCACCTGCCCGGCATGGTGGCGAGCCACACCGCGTTGCCCGTCATCGGCGTGCCGATCGAGACGCACGCGTTGAAGGGCCTCGACTCGCTGTTCTCCATCGTGCAGATGCCCGCCGGCGTGCCGACCGCGACGGTCGGGATCGGCAACGGGCGCAACGCGGGATTGCTCGCGGTGCGCATGCTCGCCTCCCACGACGCCAAGCTGCGCGCGCGCTACGAGGCGTGGATGCGCGCGCAAGCCGAGGTCTCGCGCAAGAAGAACGACAAGCTGGTCGAGCTGCTGCGGCAAGGCTGACGCTGGAGCGCCCCATGGCCCCCACGCAGGACACGCCCGCGGAGGCTCTCGCCGTGCCGGGCTGGCTGCTCGCCCTGGCGCTGTGCGGCCTCGCCGCCGCCGTGGTGGCCTTGGTCGCGGCGTCGCGCACGCCGCGCCTCGCCGGCCAGGGTTGGCGCTTGTGGCTGGCGCCGGCGCTCTCGGCCGGCGTGGGCGCCTTGTACGGCGTGCTGCTGCGCACCACGTTCAGCAACGGCGAACTGCTGGCCGTGATGACGCTCGCGTTCCTGTCGGGCGTGCCCTTCGCCATGGGCGTGCTGTCGATCGCGCTGCTGCGTCCCGCGCCACGGGCGGCGTGGGGCGCGCCCGAGCCGGGCGAGCCGCCGCCGCGCGAACATCCGAGCTGGTCCACCGCCTTGCTGCTGCCGTGGGCTTCGGTGGCGATCGCCGTCTCGATCACGCTGTTCACCGGGCACGAAGGCGTCATCTGCGCCTTGATGGCGCTGCCGTTGATGCTGGGCTCGGCCTCGGCCGGCGGAGCGCTGGCCTTGATCGCGCGCTCCATGTCGAGCCGGGCCATGGGAATCGCCGCCGTGGGGTCCGCGCTCCTGCCGTTGGGAGCGGCGCGCCTGGAGCAGTCGACGCCGCCGCCGCTCGAGCTGCGCACGACGCGCAACACGATCGACATCGAGGCGTCCAGCGCTGCCGTGTGGCGCGAGATCGCGCGCGTGCGCGCCATCGATCCGGCGGACCTGCCGTGGCGCGTGTCGCACCTCTTCGGGTTCCCGCGGCCGATCGAAGCGACCCTGTCCCACGAAGGCGTGGGCGCGACGCGCAAGGCGAGCTTCGAGCGCGGGCTGGTGTTCACCGAGACGGTCACCACGTGGGAGCCGCTCGCGCGCCTCGCGTTCACCATCGTCGCCGATCCGGTGCCGCCCGAGGCGCTCGACGAGCACGTCACCATCGGCGGCCCGTACTTCGACGTGCTCGAAGGCGAATACCGGCTGGAGGTCCTCGCGCCGGACCGCGTGCGCTTGCACTTGTCGAGCGAGCACCGCTTGTCGACGCGCTTCAACGCCTACGCCGGATGGTGGTCGGACCTCGTCATGTCCGACATCCAAGGCGCCATCCTCGAAGTGGTCAAGGCGCGCGCCGAGGCGCGCTGACCTTTCACGGCGCGCCGCCTAGCTCGCGCGACGGCGACGCGCGAGCCGCGCCACGAGCACCGCCGCGGCCACGAGGCTCGCCGTCCCGAGGATCGCCCAAGTCAGCCGGAACACCAGGAAGGTCGTGGTCTCCGTGGTGGGCTCGAACGTCGCGAGGAAGCCCTGCAGGCAGAACAACGCGGCGCAGACGAGGATCGTGGCGCACGCCAAGACGAGGATCGCGGGTAGTCGCATGTCTCGTGGTCCTGCTTGGCGCATGCTCGCGTGGTGCGTGGGCCGTGGTGCGTGGGCTCTTCGCGCGATTGCTGGAGGCGCTTGCCTCCGCTCGTTGCCGCCGTCCGCGCCCAAGCCTGTGCGTGGCCGTGCGGGGGCCAGGGATGCATACGCGGCCTCGGGGCTGTGATTTTCGCACAGGGTGCCCCCTCGGCAGCCCCCCGCCATGCCGCTCCCGATGCACCGCTCCCGATGCGTCGCCCCCGATGCACCGCCCCAATGCGGCGCGCCCGTCGGGTTGGACCCGGCGGGCGCGCTGCGTTGGCGGTCGACGGGGCGCTGCCCCGCCCACGCGTCACTTCTTGGCGGCGGCTTCGTACTGGTCGAGCGTCGGCTTGAGGCTCGGATCCATGGCCACGGCCTGCTTCTGGATCTCGATGGCCTTGGCGAGGTCGCCCTTCTTGAAGTGCGCGCGGGCCAAGGTGTCGAGCACCTGCGGATCCTTGCCCTCGGCCAGCGTGCTGGCGCGCTCGGCGATCTTGACCGCCAGCGCGTAGTCGAGGCCGGCGACCTTGTGGCGGTCTTCGCACATCATCCACGCCATGGCGTTGAGCGCGTTGCCGCTGTCCTTGCACGGGCCTTCCAGCGCGGACTTGGCGGCCGCGGCGACGCGGGCGGCGTCCTTGGCCTGGTACAGCATGATCTGGAACTTGATCATGGCGCCCTGCTCGACGAATTCGCCGCCGAGCGCCGCCATCTCGTCGCACAAGGTCGAGACGCCGTCCCAATCCTTGGCCTGGATCTTCTGGCCCAGCGACTGCTGCATGCCCATGGCCTTCTGCTCGGCGGCCTTGGCCGCGGCGGCCTCGGCCTTGAGCTTGGCGATGTCGTGCTTGCCGGCGACCACCTGCTCGAGCACCTTGTCGATGTTCATCGGGTGGCCGATGTAGGCGATCTTGCCCTCGCGATCGACGAGGAAGCTGCACGGGATGCCGTTCTGCTCGGCGGCGCGCATGAACGCGTCGTTCGTGGCGCGTTCCTTGTCCCACGCCACGGTGTAGCCCATCGTGTCGCCCTTGTCGGCGACCATCTTCTCGACCTTCTCCAGCGTGTTGCCGCGCGTGTCGGTCGAGGTGACGCCGATGGCGACGAAGCCCTGGTCGGCGTACTTCTTCTGCAGCTCGCTGATGTGCGGCATCGAGGTGATGCACGGGCCGCACCAGGTCGCCCAGAACTCGACCATGTAGACCTTGCCCTTCTCGAACTTCTCGACGGGCGAGCCCTTGACCCACTTGGCGATGCTCAACGCCGGCGCGGCGTCGCCCACGCCCAGCGTGGCGGCTTGCTTGGCCTCCTGGTTGGCGGCGGGGGCCTGGGCGGCGAAGACGGGGGTGCTCGCGATCAGCGCGAGCACGGCGAACAGGTGCTTGGCGTGCTTCATGCCACAAAGGATAGGGGTTCCAGCGCGCCGCGGCCAAGGATGGCCCGCAAGACCCGTGTAGCGCCGCGCGTGGGAACGGTGGCGCGGGCCGGCGCCAGTCCGTCGGGCGCGAAGGGCCTCCGGCGCGGCCGCGGCGAGCTGGTAACTCGAGGCCAACCCGCGCGAGGCTCGCCACGGGGGCCCTCCCGCCACGGCGCCTGCGGCACGGGATGCCCGACTCGGGATCGCGGGCACTCGCGGCGCGTCGCCCCACGCCTCGGCCCGAAGCGCCTTGGCGCCGGCCGAGGCGCGCGCGGACACCAAGCATGGAAAGGGGCCGACCGCCAACCGCAGGGTCCTGCACCTGCGGATGACGGTCGACCGAAGTGGCGTGCCAAGGCGGGACACCAGACCGCCATGGCCGCTCGGAGGATCCTGCGCGCGAGAGAGGCGCCCAGGTCCCGATCGCTAGTGGCTCGCCATCAAGGCACCCACAGCACGGACAAGCCGTTCGTGAGGTTGAAGGCGCCGCTCGTGCAGTAGTTCGCGCTGTTGCGGTACCAGGCCTGGTACACGCGCGTGTCGCCCGCGGCGACGCCGCCGGCGATCGACACGAGCGCCTCGCCCGGGCCGGGGTAGAACGCGATGCCGCTCGTGGCGATGCGCGAACCGAGGCGCACCACCGAGCCGCCGGCGCAGCGCAAGCCGTCGCCGAAGGCCGCGGGCACGTACTGCGTGCCTTGGAAGAACAAGGCCGACGAAGTCGACGGCATGTCGTAGGCGAGGAGCGCGAAGTTGTCCGTGTTCACGCGCGCCACGCCCGAGCTGCGCAGCTTGGCGCCGAGGCCGAGCGAGTTGCGGCAGCCGGACTGCTCGCCCACGGGGCTCTCGTTGCCGCACGGGCAGGCGCCCGCGCCGCCGTCGCCGGCGCACACGAGCTGGCCGCCGCCGATCTCGCACTCGTCCGGAATGCCGTTGGCGTTGGCGTCCTGGCTCGCGCCGGAGGCGGTGTCGCACGCGTCGGGCAGGGAGTTGCCGTTGCAATCCGCGGCTCCCGCGGAGATGGCGCACGCGTCGCCCACGCCGTCGAGGTCGCAGTCGGCCTGCGAGGCGTTGGGCACGCTCGGGCAGTTGTCGTTGGCGTCCACCACGCCGTCGCCGTCCGAATCGCCGTAGACGATCCACGGCTCGCTGCCGGCGGCGGGCGTCGAGGCGGCGAACCACAGCGCGCTGCCGGCCCGCGCGAGGCTCGTGGGCGAGCTGCCGCCGGCGCCGGGGTTCAGGTCCTCGAGCGTGGCCGACGACAGCGTGTTGCGCTCGCTGCGCCACAGCTCGGCGCCGTGCACGCCGTTGTCGGCGCGGAAGTACAGGCGGCCGTAGATGAGCGTGAACTGCTCGGGGCTCGACGAGCCCGCGCCTTGGCGGATGTCGCTGATGAGGCGCGTGCCGCCGAAGGTGCCGTCGCTGGTCCACGGCTCGGCGCCGTTCGCGCCGTCGTTGGCGCGGAACGCGATGGCCGCACCGCCCACGCTGGCGAAGCCCGCCGGCAGCGAATCGCCCGCGCCGGGGTTGATGTCGGCCACGAGGTAGGTGCCGCCGGACGTGCCGTCGCTGCACCACAGTTCGGCGCCCGAGACGCCATCGTTGGCGGCGAACCACAGCTTGCCGCTGGCGGAGACCATGCCGGAGGGCACGGATTCGCCCGCGCCCAGGCGGATGTCCTTGACCATCGTCGTGCCGGCCGCGGTGCCGTCGCTGCACCACAGCTCGCGACCCGCGAGGCCGTCGGTGGCGCGGAAGTACACGCGACCACCGAACTCGCACAGGTCCGCTGGCGTAGAGGAGCCGGAGCCGACGAAGATGTCCTTGACCATGCGCGTCCCGGCGGGCGTGCCGTCGCTGAGCCACAGCTCGGTGCCGCTCGTGCCGCCGAAGGTGACGAAGGCCAGTTCGTTGCCGAGCGGAGTCAGCTCGATCGGGGCGGAGGACGAGTTGCCGGGCAGGATGTCGGCGGCCATCGTCGTGCCGGCGGCCGTGCCGTCGCTCGACCACAGCTCGAAGCCGAAGGGCGAGGTGTACGCGCTGAACCACAGCTTGCCGCCCGCCACGACGATCTCGCCGATGGACGAGCCCTGGAAGCCGATCTCGAGGTCGATGACGAGCACCGTGCCTTGCGCGGTGCCGTCCGTGCGCCACAGTTCGCGCCCATGCACGCCGTCGTCGGCGGCGAAGTAGAAGGCGCCGCCGAACTCGACCAGCGCGGCGATGTTGGAGCTCGCCGGGCCGGGCCGCAGGTCGCGCAGCACGCTCGCTCCCGCGCCGGAAGCCGGCGCGATGCACAACTCGCGCCCGGTGCCGGGCGTGTCGGCGATGAACAGGACGTCCGCGCCAAGCAGGGCGTAGTTGGCGGGACTCGACGAAGCGTTGCCGGTCGCGAGGTCGGCGACCTGCGACGGAGCTTGGGCATGGACGTGCGTCGCGAGCGCGAGCACACCCAGAATGGTGTGGAGCTTCATGGCTTTACCGTCCGTTGGAGAAGCTCGACGGGGCCCCGACGGTGGGGCTTGCGATGAGGGCCGTGGTGCGGGCGACCCAAGTCGACAACCCGTACGTTAGGGGCTGGCGGCCGCCAGCGCAATAGGAAATTGCATCTTTAAGATCGCGCCATCGACCATGTAGGCAGCCGCTCCAACCCTTTTGTTGGCAACGCTGATCTAACTGGCCCCTCTCGCTGTGCACTCGCCGGATTATTACGAACCCGCATTTGGGACGCAGACGAGCTTCACCGCGGCCTGATCCAGAGGCTGTACCGTGCCCCGCATGGCCTCCCCCCGCCTCCCCCTGCCGGCTCGCTCCGTCCTTGTCGTCCTCCTCGCCGGGCTGCTGCTGCCCACTCCGGCCACGGCCCACGACCCAAAGGCCGACTGGTCGAAGCACGCCACCCGCGGCAAGCCCCACCCACAAGCGCAGGACGCGCGGCGCTTCCTGACCTCGCGCCAGGGCGCCCTCCAGCTCCCCCTGCCCGAGGAGAAGGACGCCTTCACCTTCGTCGTGTTCGGGGACCGCACTGGCGGCCCGGCCGAGGGCGTCGCCGTGCTCGACCAGGCGGTGTCCGAGGTCAACCTGCTCGAGCCCGACCTCGTCATGACCGTCGGCGACCTGATCCAGGGCTACAACGAGGAGCCCGAGTGGTTGGCGGAGATGCGCGAGTTCAAGGGGATCATGGACAAGCTCCTGTGCCCCTGGTTCCCCGTGGTGGGCAACCACGACATCTACTGGCGCGGCAAGGGCCCGAAGCCCAAGGGCGAGCACGAGGCCAACTACGAGCTGCACTTCGGCCCGTTGTGGTACGCGTTCGAGCACAAGAACTGCTGGTTCATCGCGCTGCACTCCGACGAGGGCGATCCGGCGACGGGCTTGAAGGCCTTCGACAAGCCCGCCTCGCAGAAGATGAGCGTCGAGCAGCACGAGTGGCTGGCCTCCGTGCTGCACAAGGCCAAGGGCGCCGACCACGTGTTCCTGTTCCTGCACCATCCACGCTGGTTGAAGCGCGGCTACGGCGACGACTGGGACCGCGTGCACGACCTGCTGAAGTCGGCCGGCAACGTGACCGCCGTCTTCGCGGGCCACATCCACCGCATGCGCTACGACGGCAAGCGCGACGGCATCGAGTACTTCACGCTCGCCACCGTGGGAGGGCACCAGGACGCGTTCGCGGCCAAGGCCGGGTTCGTGCACCAGTACCACGTCGTCGTCGTGCGCAAGGATCGGCCGCTGGCGGTGGCGGCGTTCCCCGTGGGCGCGGCCATGGATCCGCGCGCCATCACGGGCGACGTCAGCAAGGACATCGAGGCGCTGCACCGCGACCTCGTGCCGCGCTTCGACAAGCGCCCGGCGTTCGCGGCCGATGGATCGTTGGATGGTTGGACGGAGCTCGAGGTCTCCAACCCGGCCAAGTCCCCCATCGAGGCCACCCTGGCGCTCGAGTCGGACGACAGCCGCTGGAGCTTCGAGCCCGACCACCAGCACGTGGTCGTGCCTCCCGGCGGTTCGACCAAGTTCGCCCTGCGCCTGCGGCGCGCGGCGGGCGGCTTCGACGAGGACCTGCGCGCCCCGATCGCGATCCTCGACGTCGACTACCTGGCGGAGAACCTGCGCGTGCCCCTGCCGACGCGCGAATGGGCCGTGCCGCTCGCCACCGGCGCGGCGACGCAGGCGCCGGCCAAGGAGGATCGGGCGCTGCGCCTCGACGGCCGCGCCCAGGCCGTGCTCGTCCACTCGGGTCGGCTCAAGCTGCCCGATGGTCCGTTCACGCTCGAAGGCTGGATCCGCCCCGGCGACATGGCGGGCCGCCGCGGCTTGTTCGCCAAGACCGAGGCTTCGGAGTACGGCATCTTCGTCTCCGACGGCGCGCCGAGCTTCTCGGTGCACCTCGACGGACGCTACGCCAAGGTCGAGGGCGCGCCGTCGAGCCTCGCGCGCGGACGCTGGCAGCATGTCGCCGGCGTGCACGACGGGTCGGAGCTGCGCCTGTACGTCGATGGCCGCCTGGTCGCGCGCGCCGCGGCGGTCGGCAAGCGCACGACGAACGAGCTGCCGCTGGTGCTCGGCGCCGACGTCAACCAGAGCGGACTGCCCACCAGCCACTTCGAAGGCGACCTCGACGAAGTGCGCCTGTCGACCAGCGCGGTCTACGTCGGCGACTCGTTCCAGCCCGCGCGCCGACTGCCCGTCGACGCCTCCACGCGCTTCCTCTACCGCTTCGACGGCGTGCTGTGGCCGCTGGTCGCCGACGCCGGCCCGGCCGGCCTCGACGCCGAGGCCGTGGGCGCGCCGCGGCTCGTGCCGGCGGGCGCGCCGTAGGGCGCCGCGTCGCCCTCAGCGATCGAGCTCGTCGATCGACACGCCCAGCTCGTCGAAGCGGGCCAAGGCGTGCAGGAAGTGGGCCGTGATCCAGAACACGGTCCAGCCCTCGCTGTAGCCGCCGCGCATGCGCTCGACCTGCGACATGTCGCCGGCCTGCGCGAAGTTCGTGTGCTGGATCTGCTCGCCGGCGCTGCCGGTCTCGTCGAGGAGCTGTCCGCAGGTGCGGTACATGAGCTTGGCGAGGTCCTGCAGCTCCGGCCGGCCGAGCAAGGCGCCCATGCGCCAGATCTCGGGCGTGTAGAGCACGCCGTAGACGTCGAGGTGCTGGTTCTGGGCAGAGACGACCGTCCAGCCGCGCGAGCGGAAGCCGTGGTCGGCGAGCCGGCCAGGAGGCAGGTCCACGTCCCACGTCATCGTCCACGAGAGCACCGCGTCCAAGGCGTGCGCGGCGCGCTCGAGCCACGCCCGCGCCGCGGCATCGTCGCCGCGGATGCGCGCGTGGTCGTGCACCGCGAGGAAGGCCTGCAAAGCGGCCCAGCCGCCCTCCTTGTCCTCGCAGCGCGCGTCGAGCGTGCCGCCCCAGTACGGCTCCGACGCGCCGATGTGGCGCGCGGCGGCCTCCTCGGCGACGCGCAGGGCGGCCCGCGCGTGGCGCTCGTCGCCGAACAGGCGGGCGGCGCGCAGGAGCGGAGAGACGAGGAAGCACTCGGCCGTGGAAGGCGCCCTCCAGGCGGGCTCGAGCAGGCGCTGCGCCTGCAGGTTCGCCGCGCGCACGACGAACACCTCCCACTTCTTGGCGTTCATGCCCTTGGCGCGCGCCGCTTCGATGGCGCGCGTGAACGACTCGAGCGCCTGGCCCTGCGACACCGGGTCGCGCTCGCTCCACGCGCCGGACTCGACGTGCAGGTGCTGGGCGAAGCCCCATTCGTCGAAGGGCGCTCCGCTCAAGGTGTCCAGCGCCCTGCTCGCCGCGCCGCGCGCGTCGGGCCAGTCGACCTTGCCCTCGAGCTGCAGCAGGGCCCACGGCACGGCCTCGGACTGCCCGGCCCAGCCGACGACGTAGTGCGTGCCCTCGACGAAGTCGGGGTACATCTCGAAGCCCGCGTGCCCATGGCCCTCGCGCCAGCGCGAGCGCGCGAAGGCCAGCTTGGCGGCGACGATGTCGCGCGCCTTGGGCAAGGCGCCGCGCTCGAACGGCGCCGCGCGGCGCAGGCTCGTGGCGAGCGGCGCGCGGAAGCCGTGCGACGGCGCGGTCGCGCGAGCCAGCTCGAGCGCGTACAGCTTCTCGACCACGGCGCCGGGCGCGAGGTCGAGCCACGTCTCGTCGTAGGCCATGAACTCGCCTTGGCGCGCCTTGACCACGGCGTTCCTGCCGTTGGCGGCGCAGGGCCCCGACAGCAAGGCCAGCTCGGCCTTGTCGGCGAACGACTCGACGCCCAGCGACCACCACTGGTCGCGCCGACGCGCGCCCGGCACCGGCGAAGGCGAGGCGTGCAGCGCCAGCACGTTCCCGTCCCACTCGACGCAGGCGAAGGGCAGCGGGTAGCGGTGCTCCTCGAAGTACGAGCGCTCGCCGGCGCGTCCGGTCTGCACCACCGTGGCGGCGCGGATGTGGGTGCCGCGATCGGCGGGATCGACGCCGCTGGTGCGCGCGCCGCTCGGATTGCCGTGGAACGAGATGCCGGGCAGGAACGGCAAGGCGCCCGGCGCGTCCAGCGCCTGCCAGCGGGCCGTCAAGGTGACTTGACGCAGCGGCTCGGCGCCGCGCCACTCGAAGCGCCGCCGCGCCTCCAGGACGCCCTCCGCCTCGCGGTAGGCGTCGCGCAGTTCGAGGACGCCGCCTTCGAGCGCCATGGATGCGCGCAGCACGGTCCATTCGCCGAGCGTCTCCTTCGACGCGGGCGCGGCGTGGCGCCACTCCGCCGGCCAACCGTCCTTCCAGCCGATCCCGACCGTCCACAGCCCTTCGGCGGGCGTGGAGGCGCGGTCCTGCGCGCCCGCCTCCGCCGGAAGCGCGAGCACGACGCGCCCGTCCTCGGCCACGCGCCAGGCGACGACGGGCTTGGACTGCGCCGCGACCGGGTTGGCCGCGGCCGGGAACGCGAACGACAGGATGGCCGCCTGGACGAGCCTCATGGCCCGGAGCATGGCGCGGCGGGCGCCGCTTGTCACGCGCGGCGGGCGAAGTCAGTCGCGCCGCACCGCGGCGAGGATCGCGCGCGTCGCGTAGCTCTTGTTGAGCGTGTAGAAGTGCAGGCCGGGCGCGCCGCCCTCGAGGAGCTTGCGGCACTGGCGGATGGCGTGCTCGATGCCGGTGGCCATCACGAGGCCCGGATCGTCCTTGACGCGTTCCATGCGCGCGGCGAGCTCGGGCGGGATGGAGGCGCCGCACAGCTGCGTGAAGCGCTGCACCTGCGCCACGTTCGTGATCGGCATGATGCCCGGGATCACGGGGACCTTGACGCCCGCCGCGCGCAGGCGCGCCACGTGGGCGAAGTAGATCTCGGGATCGAAGAAGAGCTGCGTGACGAGGAACTGCGCGCCGTTCTCGACCTTCCTGACGGTCCAGCGCAGGTCGTCGTCGCGGTCCTTGGACTCGACGTGGCCTTCCGGATAGCTCGCGCCGCCGACCGACAGCTGCGCGCGCGGCGCGAGGTGCGCGATCAGGTCCGTGGCGTGCGCGAAGCCGTCGGCGGGCGGCACGAAGCCGGCGGGCGCGCCGCCGTCGGCTTCCTTGGGCGGATCGCCGCGCAGCGCGAGGATGTTGCGCACGCCGGCCTCGACGAGGCGGTCGACGATGCCGTCGATCTCGGCGCGCGACGAGCCCACGCAGGTCAGGTGCGCCATCGTGTTGATGCGCAACTCGCTCTGCAGCCTGGCGACGATGCCGATGGTGCGCTCGCGGGTCGTGCCGCCGGCGCCGTAGGTCACCGACACGAAGTCCGGCTTCCAGACCTCCTGCAGGTCCGCGACGGTCGCCAGGAGCTGCCGCGCGCCCTCGTCGGTCTTCGGCGGGAAGAACTCGAAGCTGAACACCGGCCAACCCCGGCCATGCAGGTCGCGCACCTTCACGCCGGCTTCTCCAGGAGCATCTCGAGCTTGGCGCGGTGCTCCGCGCGCAGCGGGATGCTCTTCATGGCGCGCAGGTCGGTGCAGACCGTCGTCATGCGCGCGTCGACGAGCACCTCATCGTCGCGCGAGAAGACGTAGCGCAGCTCGATCGACGAGCGCCCGAGCCTCGTGCAGGAGACCTTGACGATCGGGCGGTCGCCGAAGCAGAGCGGCGCGCGGAAGTCGACCTCCGCGTGGACCAGCGGAAACCCCACGCGCTCCTCGAGCAGGAGCTTGTCGTAGCGCACGCCGATGTGGCGGTCCCACAGCTCCTCGTACACCTCGTGGATGTAGTCGTAGATGCGCGGGTAGTACGCGATGCCGGCCGGATCCACGTGCCCGAAGCGGACCTGGATGATCGTGGTGAAGGAGCTCACGCGGTCGCGCCCCTCGGCGCGCGTCCTAGTTTGGTGTCCGCCGGTCCGCTTGGGTAGCCTGCGTGGCGCAGTCCATGCACGCCTCGACCGCGATCCTCGCCCTCCTCGTCCTCGCGCCCGCCGAGGACTCCGCGGCCTCCGGCCTCTCCGGGGGCGCGGCCATGGCCATCGTCGTCGCCAGCCTGGTCGCCGGACTGGGGCTCGCCATCGGCGTGGCGCTGTGGGTGCGGGCGCTGGCCGCCAAGGGGCTCGACGAGGCCCGACGCGCGGCGCGCGGCCCCGTGATCCTCGCCGACGGCATGGGTTCGTGGATCGCGCGCACGGACCGCGGCCCCGCCCAGGCGCGCGGCAACGCCGCGCTGGTCTTGTCGGAGTCGACCCTGGTCAGCGTGCGCTGGGTGCCGCGCGAGACGACCGTGATCGAGCGCGCCGAGGTCAAGTCCGCCCAGCTCGCCAACCGCTTCGCCGGCCGCTGGCTGCCCGGCAAGCCGCGCATCCTCGTGCTCGACGTCGAACGCCGCGCCCCTTCCGGCGGCGTCGAGCGCTTCCAGGTCGGCCTGATGCCGCGCAAGCCGGCCCAATGGCTGGCCGCCGTCGACGAGTGGCGCGGCAAGCGCCGCTGAAGGGCGGCTTGGGCGCTCAGCCCTTGGCGAAGGCCTGCGGCCAGGCGGCGCGGGCCGCCTCCACCGCCGCGTCGGCGAGCGTCTCGACGAGGGCGCGGCCTTCGTCGGCGCTGGCCTGCGCCGGCGCGCCGCAGTACGCGCGGTCGGCGCCGGCCTTGGCGAAGCTCGTGACGCCTTCCTTCATGCGCTCGAGCAGGTGGATGCGCACCTCGGGCAGGGCGCGGCGCTCGGACTCGCGCACCGAGTCGGGATCGGCGAACAGCACGAGGCTCGTCTCGTAGCTGCCCGCGTGGCAGTCGCCCGACTGGAACTCGGCGCCGAGGCGCTCGGCGAGCTTCCTGCGCGTCACGTCCACGAACAGCGCGTGCATGCGCTTCTCGCCCGGCGCGTGGTGGTCGAGCATGACTCCGCGCAGGATCTGCACGTGCGCCGGCTCGAGGTGCGCGTTGACCACGATGGCGCGCTCGAGGTCCTGGATGGCGAGCGACTTGAGGATGTCGTCGACCAGGGTCCACAGGGTGCCGGGGTTGAGCGACACGCGCCCGGCGAAGCCCGCGGTGTACTCGACGAGCCCGTAGGCGAGCGGCGGCAGCACGAAGCACGGCGCGCCGAGCGCGTGCAGCTTCTCCGCCGTGCGCCGCGCCTGCGCGTGCGCGATGGTCACGTCGGTGTCGAGCGGCAGGTGCGGACCATGCGGCTCGGTGCTGCCCACCGGCAGGATGGCGATGGCCTTGGCGTCGAACAGCGCCTGCGCCTCGGGCCAGGTCATCTTGGCGAGATCGTGGGGATGGCGGTCCTGCATGGCTAGCGCGCCTCGAGGAGTCCAAGCACCGCCGCGGACATGGCTGTCGTGCCCGACGACAAGGTCGGCTCGAGCACGGGGGCGAAGCGGCTCGAGTGCAAGGACGGCAGGGGCGTTCCGCCCGCGGCCGCGGCCGCGATGGCGACCGGATCGACGGCGCCGAGTCGGAAAAGGCAGATCGGCACGCGCTCCGGCGTGCGTCCGAAGCGGCCGAAGTCCTCGCCGCCCATCTCGGGCTCGATCCCGACGACGCGCTCGGCGCCGAACCACTGCTCGAACACGCCGCGCACGCGCCGCACCAGCGCCGGATCGTTCCAGGTCGCAGGCGTGTGCTGCGACTCGGCCACCTCGACGAGCGGCAACCGGTCCTCGGGGATCCCAGCCGCCAGCGCCTCGCCACGGCAGATGCGCCGCACCGACTCGATCATGCGCTGGCGCACGGACTCGTCGTAGGAGCGCAGCGTCGCCTGCAGGCGCACCTCGTCGGGGATCACGTTGTGCTTGGAGCCGCCGTGGATCGAACCCACCGTCACCACGGCTGGATCGATCGGGCGCATCTCGCGGCTGACGATCGTCTGCAGCGCCAGGACGATGCGCGCGGCCAGCACCACGGGGTCCTTGGTGGCGTGCGGGTACGCGCCATGCCCACCCACGCCGCGCACGACGATGTCGACCGAGTCGACGTTGGCCATCGACCAGCCTTCGATCACGCCCAGCACGCCGGCCGGCAGCGTGGCGCTGTCGTGCAGGGCGAGCGCGCAGTCGGGGACGCCGAAGCGCTGGTACAGGCCCGCCTCGAGCATCTGCAGCGCGCCGACGCCGATCTCCTCGGCGGGCTGGCCGACGAACACGACCTTGCCGCTCCAGCGCGCGCGCGTGGCCGCCAGCACGCGCGCCGCGCCCACGAGGCAGCTCATGTGCACGTCGTGGCCGCAGGCGTGCATCGTCGGCGTCTCCTCGCCGTTCGCGGCGCGGCCCGTGGCGCGCGACGCCCACGGCACGCCGGTCTCCTCGCGCACGGGCAGGCCGTCGAGGTCGGCGCGCACGAGGATCGTGCGCCCCGGCCCGTTGGCGAGCACGCCGACGACGCCATGGCCCCCGCCGAAGCCCTCGACCACCTCGCAACCCGCCTCGCGCAGCTCCCGCGCGACCACGGCCGCGGTGCGTCGCTCCTGCCCGGACAACTCGGGGTGCGCGTGGAGGTCCTTGTACAAGGCCTGGATGCGCTCGCGATCGGCCGCCACCGCCGCGTCGACGAGCGAGCGCAGCTCGGCGGAAGGCGCGAGGGGCGCCGACTCCGCCGGAGTCGCGGACTTGGGCGCGCCGGGCGCCGACCCGATCTCCCGCGCGGCGCTCGACGCGCAGGCCTGGACCAGGAATCCGGCGACCAGGAGGACGAGGATGTGCGCGTGCCGCATGCAGTTCCGTGCGTGGTGGGTTCGGGCGAGGTTCACGATCCGGGACCGACGTAGACGACGATGTCGCCGCGGCCGCGATCGGCCTCCTGCAGCGCGTCGTGCCGCTGGTCGACGAAGCTGACGACCAGCGTGCGCGTGCCGGGCCGCAAGTGGCGCACGACCTGCAGCGTGCCGCCCTCGTGGTCGACGTGGAACCGGCCGACCACGAGCAGCACCGGCGTCCGCGCGCCACGCACGGCCTCGACCACGCTCGCGCCCATCGTCCAGTCCCACAAGGACTGCGAACGGTACACCGCGTCGAGGCGCGGACGCAGCTCGGCCGAAGCGGGATCCGAGCCGTTCGCCATGAACGCGTCGAAGGACTCGCGGTAGCGCCCGGCGAACAGCTTGTCGGGGAAGTGGAACAGGCGCTGCTGCTCGGGAGTCAGCTGGGCCAGCGCCTCGTAGCCCTGCGTGCGCGCCAACCGCACGTGCGCGCGCGGAGCGTTGGCCGCCAGCACCGCGCGTCCGGAGGACTTGGCCGCATGCAGCATGGCGCGATGCCCCGGCGGATAGTTCCCGGCCGAGCGTTGCGTGCGCGCGAGGAACACCGGCTCGTCGGCGAGCCCCGCCAGCCAGTCGTCGATGCGCGACTGCTCGTCGCGCTCGAAGAACTCCATGGCGAGCGTCGCGCGCGGGCGGGCGGCGACGAGGTCCTCGAACAAGGCCGCCGCGCTGGCGAGGCCCAGCGGGTGGCCGTGGTTCTCGCCCACGAGCACGGCCTCGGCCGCGGCGGCGCGGGCCACGAGCTCGGACCACTCCACGCGCGCGCCGGTGCGCCCATCCCACGCGACCACGCCGCGCGGATCGGCGGCGACGAGCTCGGCGGCGACGACGGGCGACGACAGGAGGTCGGCGGCGGGCGCCTTGCCGGGAGCGGCGCAAGCCGCCACCAGCGCGAGGACCGAGGCTGCGAGGCTCGCGTTCGTCGACGCGGGGTGGACGAGCTTCAAGCGGGATCCTTGGCGCCTCGCGCCAACCAGGCCTTCAGTTCCTTGCGCGCCACCTTGCCGCGGTCGTTCTTCGGCAGCGAATCGCGCCATTCGAACCAGCGCGGGTACTTGTATGGCGCCAAGCGCGACTTGACGTGCTCCTTGAGGCGCGCGGCCAGCGCGTCCCCGCGTTCGTGCCCCGGGCGCAGCACGACGAAGGCGCAGGGCTTGACGAGTCGCTCTTCGTCCTCGCGGCCGACCACGCACACCTCGGCGACGCTCTCGTGCGCGAGCAGCGCGTTCTCGATCTCCAGCGGCGAGACCCAGATGCCCGAGACCTTGAGCAGGTCGTCGTCGCGGCCCTCGAACCAGAAGAGGCCCGTCTCGTCCTTCCTGAACACGTCGGCCGTCGTGCACCACTCGCCCTGGAACGTGCGCACGCTCTGCTCCTTGTCGGCGTGGTAGCAGATCGCCGTCGAGCCGCCGCGCACGCGCAGCCGCCCGGGCTGGCCGTCGGGGACGGGCCGGCCGTCGGGATCGACGATCTCGGCCTCGTAGCCCGGCACCAGCCGCCCGAGGCTGCCGGGCACCACCTCGCCGAAGCGGTTGGAGATGTAGATGTGGAACATCTCGGCCGATCCGATGCCGTCGAGGATCTCGACGCCGGTGCGCGCCTTCCAATCCTCGTACAGCTTGGTCGGCAGCGCCTCGCCCGCCGAGAGCACGACGCGCAGGCTCGACAGGTCGGTCGAGGCCAGGCGCTCGTCCTTGAGCAGGTTGTTGATCATCGTCGGCACGCCGGTGACGAGCGTCGGGCGATGGCGCGCCATCTGCGCCAGGAGTTCGTCGACCGTGGCGCGCCCCGGGTACAGGACGACGGATCCGCCGAAGCGGAAGGGGAACATCAGGTTGGTGCCCGTGGCGTAGCCGAAGAACAGCTTCGGCACGGACAAGCACACGTCCGACTCCTCGTAGCGCGCGACCAGCCGCGCGTAGGTCTCGATGTTGTAGGCGAAGTCGCGGTGCGCGTGGACGCAGGCCTTCGGACGGCCGGTCGAGCCGGAGGTGAACAACCATCCGGCGAGGTCGTCGGGGCCGGTCGGCTCGGTCTCGGCCAGCGTCGAGGACGGATCCTCCGCGTCGAGCGCCGCGTCCCACGCCGCGCGCGCGCCGGCCGCGCCCACCACTAGGACGGCCGGGCGGATGCGCGTGGCGGCCAGCGCCTCCTCCATCGCCGGCAGCACCGACTCGTGCACGACGATGGCGCGCGGCTTGGCGTAGTCGACGTACTCGGCGTACTGCTCGGCGTGCAGCAGCGGGTTGACCATGGCGAACACGGCGCCCGCGCGCAGCGTGCCGAACCACGCCTCGACGAACTCGATGCCGTCGGGCAGCACGATCAGCACGCGGTCCTCCGCCTGCACGCCGGCGCGGCGCAGCGCGGCGGCGGCGCGGCGCGAGCGCTCGACGACCTGCGCGTAGGTCCACGAGCGTTCGCCGACATGGACGCAGGCCTTGGCGGCGCGCCCCTCGCGCAAGTTGCGGTCGAGCAGGTCGTCCGCGAGGTTGTAGCGCGCGGGCAAGGGGTGGAGCAGCGGCTGCATGCGGCAGGCGAGTGTAGCGCCCGGAGGGTCGCGCGCGCGGCCTCAGGAGGGCAGCAGGAGGATCGATCCGGTCGTCGCGCGCGACTGCAGCGCCTCGTGCGCCGCGCGCGCCTCGACGAGCGGCCAGCTGGCGGTGGCCTCGGCGGAGAGCGTCCCGTCGGCCAGCAGGCGGAACAGCTCGGAGGCGCGCTCCTCGAGCTCCTCGCGCTTCGCCACGTGGTCCCACAGCGAGGGGCGCGTCAGGAACAGCGAACGCTTGGCGAGCTCGAGCACGTCCAAGGGCGGCACGGCGCCCGAGGACTGCCCGTAGCTCACCAGCGTGCCGCGCGTGCGCAGGCAGGCGAGCGAACGCGAGAAGGTCGCGCCGCCGACGGAGTCGTACACGCAGTCGACTCCGCGACCGTCGCTGAAGGCCATCGCGGCCGCGACGAAGTCGGAGCTGGACGCGTCGACGACCAAGTCGGCGCCGAGGCGGCGCGCGCGCTCGACCTTGGCGGGCGACCCCACCACGGCGAGCACCCGCGCGCCGAGCTTGCGCGCCCACGGCACGAGCAGCGAGCCGACGCCGCCCGAGGCCGCGTGCACGAGCAGGTGGTCGCCGGGCTTCGTCCGGTGGCTGTCGTTCAGGAGGTAGTGCGCGCTCATGCCCTTGAGCATCGAGCAGGCCGCCTGCGCGCAGGACAGGGCGGCGGGCAGGCGCACGAGCCGCGCGGCGGCGATGTTGCGCCGCGTCGCGTAGGCGCCCGAAGGCGGCGTGGCGTAGGCCACGCGGTCGCCGATGGCGAGCCCCGCGACGCCGGCCCCGAGCTCCTCGACCACGCCGGCGGCCTCGAAGCCCGGCGTGAACGGCGCCTGCGCCGGGTACAAGCCGCCGCGCAGGTACACGTCGATGTAGTTGACGCCCACCGCCTCGTGGCGCACGCGCGCCTCGCCCGGCGCGGGCGGCGGAAGCTCGCACTCGCGCGGCACGAGCACCTCGGGGCCGCCGGGCGCTGCGCACACGATGCGCACGGTGCTCGCGCCGCCGGCCACTTGCTCAGTCCTCGAGGTTGGCGGCGGCCAGCGCCTCGCGCAACTGGTTGGCCGTCTGCCAGCGCTCGCGCTTGTCGGCCATCAAGCCGCGCGCGATGGCAGCCTCGAGGCCGCGGGGCACCTCGACCCTGGGCGCGCGCTGGCTCATCGGCGGCGGGCGCTTCTCGAGCTTGCTCTGGAACACCTCGAGGAAGCTCTTGCCGCGCCACGGCAGCACGCCGCAGGCGAGCTCGTACAGGAGCGTCGCCACGTTGTAGATATCCGACTGGACGTCGGGGGACTCGCCGCCGAACTGCTCGAGCGGCGCGTAGAACGGGGTGCCGATCAGGGCGGTCTTCTCGCCGAGGTGCTTGGCGCTCCACAAGGCCGGCGTGACGCCGCAGTCGACGAGGACGGATCGTCCCTCGTCGGAGACGTGCACCGTGTGCGGCTTGACGTCGCCGTGCACCAGGCCGTTGGCGTGGATCTCCGCCAGCCCCGCGCACAGCTCGAGGCCCAGCGCCACGACGCGCGCGGGCTCCCACGCCTCGCCCTCCACCTTCAGTTCGCGCAACGCGCGGCCGAGCGGCATCTCCGTGGCGAGGAGCACGCTGCCGTCCTCGTGGCGCTCGACGGCCACGGCGCGCAGCACGTGGGCGTGCTTGACCGGCAGCCAGCGCGACATCGCCGCGGCGAACTCGTCCGCGTCGCCGCGCCGCTCGAACAGCACCGTGGAGTACACCTGCAGCTCGCGCAGCGTCCCGTCGAGGTCCTCGGCCGCGAAGGTGGCGGCCATCCCGCCGGTGCGGTTGGTGCGCACGATCTTCCAGCGATCGAGCAGCACCTTGCCCGGCGACAGGTCGAACAGGGTCAGGGAGCGCTTCTGCATGCCGCCTAGTATGCCGTGCGGCCGGCCAGATGCTCGCGCCAGCGCCCGTCGGCCCGCAGGCCCGCCAGCGCCTCGGCGAACTCGTCGAGCTCGTCCTCGAGCGTGTAGTAGTGCGGGCTGACGCGGATGCCGGCCCCCGGGCGGTGGTCGACGAGGATCCCCCGCGCCTCCAGGGCCTTGACGAAGGCCGGCCCGTTCTCGTCGGGCCGCAGGCGCACCGTCAACGTCCCGCCGCGCTCGGCGGCCTTCTCCGGGCTGTGCAGCTCGAAGCCGCGCGACAAGAGATCTTGACGCAGGCGCTCGGTCAGGCGCTGCGACCAGGCGCGCACGTTGGCCGTGCCGACCTCGAGCAGCAGCTCGTAGCCCGCCGAGGCCTGCAGGAAGCTCGCCACGGACGGCGAACCGTGCAGCATGCGCTCGATGCCGGGGGCGTAGCGCTGCGGGCCCGTCTCGAAGGCGAAGGGCGCCGCGTGCGCGGCCCAACCCGTGATGCGCGGCTCGAGGCGGGGCAGGAGGTCCGGCCTGACGTACAGGTAGCCCGCTCCCGGGCCGCCGCACAGCCACTTGACCGAGCCGCCGCAGACCATGTCCACGCCCGTGGCGCGCACGTCGACGGGCACGGTGCCCAGCGACTGGTACGCGTCGAGCAGCACGAGCGCGCCGACCTCCTTCGCCCTGCGGCAGACGGCGGCGACGTCCTGGATGTAGTGGCTCTTGTAGGTGACGTGGCTGATCGGGACGATCGCCGTCGTCTCGTCGATGGCCTCGAGCAAGCGCCCCGTGTCGACGCGGATGCCGTCGGTCGGCACGACGTGGACGCGCGCGCCGTACTTCCTCCAGCCTTCCCACACGTACATGTTCGTGGGGAAGTTCATGTCCGTGTAGACGACCTTGTTGCGCGGGCCCGCGAAGTCCAGCGCGCTCGCCACGAGGCCTTGGATCACCGACACGTTCTGGTGCATGACGACCGAGCCTTCCGGCGCGTTCATCAGGCGCGCCAGCAGGTTCCCCACCCGCGTCGGCGCGTCCCACCAGCCCTCGGCCCAGGCGCGCACGCCGCGCGCCTCCCACTGGTCGCAGAAGTCCATCAGCTTCTCGCGCGCCCCGCGCGGCATCGCGCCGAGCGAGTGGTTCACGAGGTAGGTCGTGCTCGAGAGGATCGGGAACTCGTCCCGCCAGTCCTCGGGGTCGTGCGCCTGGATCGACATGGTGGGCCTCCTCAGGGCTTGCGGCCGAGGCCGGTCAACTGGTCGTCGGGGATGACGAGGCGCTCGACCGGGCGGCCGTGCGCGATGTGGCTGTCGATGATCTCGTCGACGTCCGCCGGCGCGACGCCGCCGTACCAGACCTGCTCCGGGTAGACCACGACCACGCAGCCCTTGGCGCACTGGTCGAGGCACAAGGCCTTGTTCGGCCGCACGACGCGCTTGTAGCCGCGCGCGACGAGCTTCTCCTTGAACGCCGCCGCGACATCGTGGCCGCCCTTGCCGGCGCAGTCGCCGCGCGGATCGTCCTTGCCGCGCTCGTTCACGCACACGAAAACATGCCGTTCGAACTTCGCCATCGCTCCGCCCTCAGCCCAGGATCTGCTTGGCGAGCACGAGCTTCTGGACCTCGCTCGTGCCCTCGTAGATGCGCAGGGCGCGCACGTCGCGCCACAGGTGCTCGACGACCTCGCCCTTCTTCACGCCCAGCCCGCCGAAGTGCTGCACCGCGCGGTCGCAGATCCACGAGGCGGACTCGGTCGAGAAGTACTTGGCGCGCGCCACCGCGGCCACGGCGTCGCCGCCCTCGTCGACGAGGCGCGCCGCCTCGTCGACCAGGAGCTCGGCCGCGCGCAGGCGCACGTCCATGTCCGCCACGTCGAAGCGCAGCGCCTGGAAGCTCGCCAGCGGCTTGCCGAACTGGCGCCGCGCCCGCAGGCGGTTGCACGACTCGTGCAGCGCGCGCCGCGCGAAGCCGTTGGCGGCCGCGGCGACCGAGGCGCGGAAGCGCGCCAGGACCGCCAGCGCCAGGTCGACGCCCGCGCCGACCTCGCCCAGGCGGTGCGCGTCGGGCACGACCACTTCGTGGAAGCGGTACTCGCCGATCGGGTGCGGCGACACGACCTCGAAGCGGCGCGCCTCGAGGCCGCGCGCCGAACCCTGCACGTGGAACATGGTCGTGCCGCCCGGCTCGCCGGGCTCGCCCGAGGTGCGCGCCAGCACGCAGATCGCGTCGGCGATGCCGCAGTTGCTGATGAAGGTCTTGGCGCCGTCGAGCACCCACGAGTCGCCGCGCCGCGTGGCGCGCAGCGCCACCTCGGCCAGCGAAGAACCGGCGTCCGGCTCGGTCAGCGCGAAGGCGCCGACCAGCTCGCCGCGCGCCACGGCCGGCAGGATCTCGCGCTTCAGGCCCTCGGGCCCGCCCAGCGCGATGGCGTGGCTGCCGAGCCCCTGCATGACGAGCATCACGTCGAGCATGGGCGAGTGCCAGGCGAGTTCCTGCCGCAGCGTGCACAACGCCCGCACCGACACCGAAGTCGGCGCGCACAAGCCGCCGGCCCGCGCCCCGCCCCAGGCCTCGGGCACGCACCACGCGGCGAGCCCGGCGCGCGCCACGGCCGAAAGCGCCTCGCGCGCCCCCGTCGTCTCGTCCAGCGCGTCGACGCGCGCCCCGTGCACCGAACCGACGGCGCGCGCCTTGGCGCGCAGGTCGTCAAGCAAACTTGACAAAGTCGCGCTCATCGCGGCGCGCTCCCTCCGAAGCGCGGCGCGCGCTTCTCCAGGAACGCGTGGTGCGCCTCGGCGTAGTCGGGATCGGCCATGCACTCGGCCTGCACCCAGCCTTCGGCCGCCAGCGCGCGCTCGAAGTCGAGCACCGCCTCGACGTGCACCATGCGCTTGGTGGCGGCCATGCCCAGCGCCGGCCCGGCGGCCAGCTTCCTGGCCCACGCCAGCGCCGCCGCCGGCAGCTCGGCGTCCGGCACGACGCGGTTGTACAAGCCGATCCTGTGCGCGTGCGCCGCGTCGACGAACTCGCCCTCGAGCAGCAGTTCCTTGGCGTGGCCGAGGCCCACGATGCGCGGCAGGAGCCACGCCGCGCCCATGTCGGCGCCCGACAGCCCGACCTTGGCGAAGAGGAAGGCGATCTTGGCGGATTGCGCGGCGATGCGCACGTCCGCCGCGGCCGCCATCACGGCGCCCGCGCCGCAGGCGAGGCCGTTCAACCCGCACACGATCGGCTTCTCGAGGCGCAGCATGTTGGCGATCAGCTCGCAGGTCATGCGCGTGAAGGCCGCCACCTGCGCCGGATCCGACTCGAGGAGGTTGGCGATGATGTCCTTCTGGTCGCCACCGGAGCAGAACGCGCGCCCCGTGCCGGTCAACAGCACCGCGCGCGCCTCCCGGCGCGTCCGCAGCCAATGGAAGGCGTCGGTCAGCTCGCGGTACGACTCGAAGGTCAGCGCGTTCAGGCGCTCCGGACGATCGAGCCGCACGACGGCGACGCCGTCCTCCTCGTGGTAGCGGAAGTGGCGGGGGTCCATCCCATGCATGATCGCAGGCCGCCCGCCGCCCTCCAAGCCTCGCCGAGTCCCCCGGGCACCCCTCGACCAGCCGGATCGTGCCCGCTCGACGCCGACAGGCCCTACGCGGCCCCCGCGCCCACCGCCTGGCAGGGCCCCGAGGCTCCGCGCGGGCCCCTTGGTCGCAAGCGCTTGCATCGCCACCCCGCCGCCGCTATCGTCTTCGCCTCGCAACCTCGCCGGAGGCTTCCGGCGGGACCAACAAGGCGCCCACGTAGCTCAGTTGGTAGAGCAGGTGACTCTTAATCATCAGGTCCTAGGTTCGACCCCTAGCGTGGGCACCACTCCTCCCCTCCGCGGCTGACGCCCGCGGAGCGCCGCGAGGAGCCTCCGGACGCTTCGCGACCGTCCGCCGCCGACCGCAACACCCGCCGTCGGGTCGTTTCGCGGATTCCCTTGGCGCCCTCGCGCCGATCCGCACCTACCTGTGCGAGGCGTCCGTCCCGCGCGGCGCTCCGCGCCTCCACTACGCACCCGCCATGTTCCTCCAAGACGTCCCCCAGGTGGTCGAGACCACCATCGTCGCCCTGCGTTCCGAGCAGTCGGTCCCGCGCTCCAGCGCCTCCGTCACGGTGCTCGACGCCGAGGACCTGCGCCGCACGAACGAGCGCACTCTGCCGCGCATGATCGCGCAGGCGGCCGGCGTCGGCGTGTTCCTGCAGGAGACCAACACCGGCGGCGGAGCGCCGATCCTGCGCGGCACGCTGGGCGAGCGCGTGCTCATCGTCGTGGACGGCGTGCGCCTCAACGACGGCACGACGCGCCAAGGCCCCAACCAGTCGCTCAACACGATCGACCCGGCCATCGTCGAGCGCGTCGAGGTCGTGCGCGGCCCCGCGTCGGTGCTGTACGGCTCCGACGCGGTCGGCGGCGCCATCCTGATCACGACCAAGCGCCGCGCGCCGGAGGGCGCCAACCTCGCGGGCGACCAGCATGGCCTGCAGTTCGGACTGGACCAGTCGTTCCAGACGGCGAACATGGGCTGGCGCGGTTCTCTGCACGCCTCCGGCGCGACGGCGAGGGATGGTTGGCTCGCCAACGCCACCTTCGAGAACTGGGACGAGCTGCGCACGGGCGACGGCGAGGTCGACAACACGGGCTACTCCTCCGACGCGCAGTTCGGCTCGTGGACGCGCCAATTCGACGCGCGCCGCACGCTGTCGGTCGTCGCGCGCCGCAAGGTCGACCACGACGTGCCGCGCACGGACCGCATGAACGCCGGCTTCGGCCAGGCGTTCCCGTCGAGCGCCGAGTTCATCTTCACCAGGCAGGACGCCAGCGCCGCCGTGGTCGAGTGGACCGACTCGAGCGCGGGCGCGCTGTCCGACCGCATGCAGCTGCGCCTGTACGCGCGCCGCTACGCCGAGGATCGCCAACTGCGCTCCCAGAACACGACCACGGGCGCGCCCAGCCCCACGCGCAGCTTCGAGTCGGAGGACACGCTGGGCCTCGGACTCGGCGCGGACTGGAAGAAGGCGCTGGGCGAGCGCCACTTGTTGACGTGGGGCGTCGACCTCGAGACCGAGGACATCGACAGCGAACGCGTCAACCAGGTGGTCGCCACCGGCGTCGAGGCTCCTGGCGTGCCGCCGTTCGCGCCGGATTCGACCTACGCCACGGCCGGCGTGTACGCGCAGGACGAGTGGCGCGCGTTCGACGCGCTGGACGTGGTCGCCGGAGCGCGCTGGTCGTGGATCGGCTTCGGCTTCGACGAGTTCACCGCCGGCCCCGATGGGGGCGCGCACGTGGACGGCGAGTTCGACGACCTGTCCGGCAGCCTGCAGGTCGGCCGCGAGGTCGCGCCGGGCCTGCGCCTGTCGGCGATGGTGGCGCAGGGCTTCCGCGCGCCGCACATGGACGACCTCGCCAAGCGCAGCACGACCTACGGCGGCACGGCTTTGCCCAATCCCGACCTCGAGCCCGAGAAGAGCCTGTCGGGCGAGTTCACCGTCGATTGGACGAAGGACGCTTGGACCGGCGCCGCCTCGCTCTGGCACACCAACATCGACGACGCCATCGGAGCGCGGCGCATCGACGACGGCGGCACGCCCGACTCCGGCGGCGACGACACCTACCTGCGCGACAACGTCGGCTCGCTGGCGATGTACGGCGTCGAACTGCGCGTCGAACGCCGCCTCGAGGGCGCGTGGAGCGACTTCGCCGTGGCGCTCGGCGCGACCTGGACCGAGGGCAAGCAGTACGACCCCACCATCGACCCCGCCACGGGCGAGGCCGCGTACGGCGTGCCCGGACGGCGCATCCCGCCGCTCTACGGCGAACTCGCGCTGCGCTACGACCCGTCCGCGCCCGAGGGCCTCGTGCATTGGGGCGAGTTGTCGTTGAAGGCCGCCGACGAGCAGGACCAGCTCAATCCCGAGGACAAGTTGGATCCGCGCATCGACCCGAACGGCACGGATGGCTGGGCGACCCTCGGCTTCGATCTTGGCGGTCCCTTGGGCGCGCAGTCGCGTTCGCGCTGGAGCCTGGGCCTGCACAACATCTTCGACGAGTCCTACCGCGTCCACGGCTCGGGAGTCGACGCTCCCGGCGTGAACGCCGTCTTCGGATTGGAGTGGAACTTCTAGCGCGGTCGCGCGGTCCAGAAGACGCCATCGAGCGGTTCCGGCCAGGCACGGCTGGAACGCAACCGCGGCCGCGGCGCGCAGGCAAGGCGCGTCGTGGCCGCGGACCTTTCGCGGTCGCGCGACCGCGCTCCTACCCGGGCGCGCGCGCGTCAGGGCAACGCCGCGACCGCCTCGATCTCGACCAAGGCGCCGTCCTCGAGCAGGTCCGCCACCTGCACCAGCGCCATCGCCGGCCAATGCCGGCCGACGTGGCGCTTCCACGCCTCGCCGCAGGCCTTGGTGGCGGCGAGGTAGGCGCGCTTGTCGACGACGTAGATCGTCAGCTTGAGCAAGTGCGCCGGCTCCCCGCCGGCGCTCTTGACCACCGCGCACACGTTGGCCAGCGCCTGCTCGAACTGCGCCGCGAAGTCGCCGCGGCCGACCAGGCGCTGCTCGGCGTCCCACGCGATCTGCCCGGCCACGTGCAGCATGCGCCCCGCGCCTTCGACCAGCACGCCATTGGCGTAGCCCTTGGGCGCCTTCCAGCCTTCCGGTTCGACGACGACGAGCTTCATGCCGTGGACCTCATGCCGGACGCCATTGTTCGGCCTGTTCGTCGGGGATCAAGCCGCGGCCGCCGACCAGCTCGACCAGCATGCCGTTCCGATCGCCGCCCGCCAGCCGCGCCACCACGTCCGCGATCTCGTCGCACGACACGAGGCTGCCGCCCGGGTTCTCGCGCGCGAGGAAGGCGCGCACTTCGGCCGGGTCGCGTCCGGTCTTCTTGACGATGCGCGCGACCGTCGAGTCCGTCATGGGCGAATCGACGTAGTGCGGGCAGACGAGGTTCATCGTCACGCCCTTGCCCTCGAGCTCCGCCGCGGCGCAGCGCGTGTAGCCGACCAGCGCGTGCTTGCTGGCGACGTAGGCGGCGGCGTACGGGTAGCCGCGCAGCCCGGCGCTGCTGGCGACGTTGACGATGCGGCCGTGGCCCCGCTCCAGCATCGCCGGGGCGAAGCGCTCGACCAGCCGCCGCGGCCCGTGGAAGTTGGTCCGCAGGTGCTTCTCGTAGATGTCGACCCCGGTCTCGCGCCCGTGGCGCAGGAAGGGCGCCGTCTCGGCGATGCCGGCGTTGTTGACCAGCCACCAGATCCCGCCGCGACGCTCGAGCTCGGGCTCCAGCTCGGCCACGGCGTCGTCGAAGGTGGCCGGATCCGTCACGTCGAGGTGCACCGCCCAGGCCACGCCGCCCTCGGCCTTGATGGCGTCGGCGACGTCGTGCACCGACTCGAGGCTGCGCGCCGCGCAGACGACGGCGGCCCCGGCGCGCGCCAGGCGCAGGGCGATGGCGGCGCCGATGCCGCGGCCGGCGCCGGTGACGAGGGCCACGGGTTGCATGGTCGGAGTTTGACGGCGGGACGGGGTCGGTGTCGAGGACGGCGGCGCGGATCGGGGTCGACAACGACTGTCCATGGCGCCGCGCGGCCGGAGACCCGCACAATGTGCGGCCGCTCGACGCCATGCTGCTGTTCCAACCCCTCGTCCACCGCGCCCTCCGCGTCGCCACGCGCTCGTGGGTGCCGGCGATGGTGCCGTGGCGCTCCAACGAGGAGGGCGAGGCCGGCGACGCCGTGCGCGCGTGGTACGGCCGCTTCGCCGACGGGCGACCGGGCGCCATCGTGGTCGAGGCCACGGGCGTGCGCGACGTGAAGAGCGGGCCGCTGCTGAGGATCGGCGACGACCGCTTCGTGCCGGGCCTCGCCAAGGTGGTCGAGGAGGTGCGCCGCCGCTCCGAGGGACGCACGCGCCTCTTCATCCAGCTGATCGACTTCCTCGGCATCCGGCGCAGGCCCGAGAAGGCCGCGTGGGTGCGGCGCTTCTGGAGCCCCGCGGCGCGGCACCGCGAGCGGCTGGCGACGGCCGAAGGCGACCCGTCGTGGTTGGAGCTCGACGAGCCGGCCTTGCGCGAACGCGCGTTGTCGCTGCCGCACGAGCGGCTGCTCGCCGTGCTGGACGCGCGCGAGGCAGAGGAGCTCGAGATGGGTTGGCGCGAGCGCGTGGTCGACACGCACGTGCCGCGCATCGCCGAGCTGCCGCGCGTGCTGCCGCCGCTCTTCGCCGCGGCGGCGAGGCGCGCGCGCGAGGCCGGCTTCGACGGCGTCGAGCTGCACTGCGCGCACGCCTACACGCTGGCGAGCTTCCTGTCGCGCACCAACGACCGCGCCGACGGCTATGGCGGCGGGAACGAGGCGCGCGCGCGCCTGCCGCTCGAGGTGCTGTCGGCCGTGCGCGCCGAAGTCGGCGCCGACTACGTGGTCGGCGCGCGCATCCTCGGCGAGGAGTGCATCGCGGGCGGCTCGACCATCGACGACGCGCGCGAGCACGCCGTGCGCCTGTCGCGCGCGGGCCTCGACTTCCTGTCCGTCAGCCGCGGAGGCAAGTTCGAGGACGCGCGCCAGCCCAAGGTGGGCGAAGCCGCCTACCCCTACACGGGGCCGAGCGGCCACGCCTGCATGCCGACGATCAAGTCGCATGGCGAACCGCGCGGCGCCAACCTCCACTTGTCGCGCGCCATCCGCGCCGCGCTGCGCGAGGCGGGCCTCGCGACGCCCGTGGTCGGAGCCGGAGGCATCGACAACCTCGCGCTGGCCGAGCGCGCGCTGGCCGACGGCTCGTGCGACCTCGTCGGCGCGGCGCGCCAGACGCTGGCCGATCCGGACTGGTGGAGGAAGCTCGAGCTCGCGCGCGAGCACGAAGTGCGCCGCTGCAGCTACACGAACTACTGCGAGGGACTCGACCAGCGCCACAAGCAGGTCACCTGCCGACTGTGGGACCGCGACCACGCCGAGCCCGACGCCGATGGCGCGTTGATGGTGTCGCACGACGGCAAGCG
>JBEBCR010000171.1:0-3326 GCA_041157565.1 Planctomycetota bacterium
AGCACGATCATCGACAAGAGCCCCTTCGCCGGGTCGGTCCACGCGCCGGTCAGGGCGATGCCCTCGAGCGCCAGCGTCGTGCCCGCCACGGTGGCGGAGCGCGATTCGAAGTTCTGCAGCCGGTAGAACTGGCCCGGCTCGAAGTTGCGCGCCTGCGCGGGCGCGTGCACGACCACCTCGGTGATCGTCGGCGTCAGGCGGTTGACAGCCACGACCTTGGCGTCGAACTCCGCGTGCAGCCGGCCGAGGTGCGCGGACCAGGCGGCCTCGCGCCGCGCCTGCGCCCCCGCGGAGCGGTCCAGCGTGGCGAGCTCGCCCGCGAACCGCGCCACCACGGCGTGGTAGCCGTCGCGCGCCGAGGCCATGGCCTTGACCACGTTGCCGGCGTACGCGGGGTGGTTGTCGCCGTACACGCTGACCGTGCGGCCGTCCTTGACGTGGCTCGTCAGGAACGCGGCGCCGGCGGAGTCGCGGCCGCGCTCGACCGCCTGGAAGGCCCCGCCGTCCTGCACGCGGCCGACCTGGAAGTAGCTGCCGCGCTTGTCGAGCGCGAAGGTGCCGGGCCGCTCGCGCTCGTAGGTCACGTTGGGCGCCGTGCCCGCCGCCACGAGCACCGTGCCCGCGGGCATCTCGACCATCTCGCCGCTGGCGTGCCACTTGCCCTCGGCGTCCTTCTTCTGGCGCTCGAACACGATGGCGCGCACCGCGCCGTGGCGGTCGAGCTTGACCTCGACGGGCGACATGTTCTCGACGAAGGTGATGCCCTCCTCGAGCGCCTTGGCGACCTCCTCGTGGTTGAGGCGGTAGGCCGGCGAATCCTCCATGCCCTTGCGGTAGACGAGGCGCACGCCGCCCCAGGCGCGCACCAGGCGCTGGAAGTCGGGCTCCTCGCCCGCCGCCTTGGCGCGCGCGCGCTCGGCGATCACCGCCGCCCCGTGCTCGAGGAATTCCGCCAGGTGCTCGCGCTCCTCCTCGCCGAAGAAGCGCTCGACGTTCTCCTTGCCGAAGCGCGCGACGAGCGTGGCGTGGCGCCGCGCCATCTTCTCGACCTGCAGCGGGTAGTACGCCAGCGACTCCGTCGCCGTGTCGATGCCCGTCAGGCCGCCGCCGATCACGACCACCGGCAGGCGCAGCTGCAGGCACGACAACGAGTCCTCCTTGAACGCGCCGGACAACTGCAGCGCCATCAGGAAGTCCGAGGCCTTGCGGATGCCGCGCGCCAGGTTGTTCTTCATCTCCACGATCGTCGGCTTGCCGGCGCCCGAGGCGATGGCGACGTGGTGGAAGCCGAGCTTCCACGCCGATTCGAGGTCGAAGGTGCCGCCGAAGCGCACGCCGCCGAACAGCTCGAAGTTCGCGCGCCGCAGGAGCGACAGGTACGGCAGCGTGAGGAAGTTCTTGTCCCAGCGCACGGTGATGCCGTACTCGGAGACGCCTCCGAAGCCGAGCAGCACGCGCTGGTCGAGGTCGCGCTTGATCTGCGCGTAGCTCTCCACCGGGATGGGCGGCACCACCGCGTCGACCGGCTGGAGGCGCCCCGACACCGACTTCTGCAGGGGCTCGACCTTGAGGCCGTCGACGCCGACGACGCCGAAGCCCTCGTTGGCGAGGTAGTGCGACAGCGTGTAGCCCGCCGGACCCATGCCGACGACGGCGACGTTGATCCCGTTGTAGGGCAGCGCGTACGGGCGCTTCTCGCGCAGCGGGTTCCAGCGCGTCAGGAACAGCCAGATCTCGGGTCCCCACGGCATGTCGAGCACGTCCGTCAGCACCTTGGTCTCGATCAACGGGATGTTGACCGGCTCCTTGGTCTGGTAGATGCACGCCTTCATGCAGTCGTTGCAGATGCGGTGGCCCGTGCCGGGGCACATCGGGTTGTGCACCATCACCAGCGACAGGGCGCCCAGCGGATCGCCCTCGGCGTAGAGCGCGTGCATCTCGCTGATGTGCTCGTCGAGCGGGCAACCCGCGAGGTCGATCCCCAGCGGGTTCCTGGCCAGCTTGCCGGTCTTCTTGTCGAGGAAGCCCTTCGAGCACGAGTCCTTCTCGCGCTCGTGGCAGAACACGCACTGGTCGACCTCGGCGAGCACCGACTTGTCGGTGCCGCGCGGGTCGGTGAGCTTGAAGCCGTCGCGCAGTCGCTTGTGCTCCGGCAGGCCCTCGATCGCCTCGGGCAAGTCGGCGTGCGGGCGCACGTGGTGCACGAGCCCGTGCGCGAAGTCGAGGTCCTTCATCTCGCGGAACATGCGCCACCCTGCGCACTCGCCCGCGTCCTTCATCGCCTTGAGGCAGGCGGCCAGCGTCTCGAGCGCCCCGCCCGCGGTCGTGCCGGCGACCGGCGCCTCGGCGGCCATCGACAGGAGCGGCCACACCTTGCCGGCGAAGCGCTCCTCGTCGTCCGTGTCGACGCCCGGCGTGCCCGGCAGCCGCTCGAGCAGGGCCCGCCCCGCCGCGCGCGCCGCGTCGGCGGCCGCGGCGTCCTGCTGCGGCACGCGGCGCAGGTGCTTCTTCGCGAAGCCGTTGCGCACCTTGTAGACCACCTGGCGATCGAGCAGCGCCTGGCGACGACGCGCGGCGTACTCCTCGAGGCGGAAGAGGCGCGCCACGAAGGCCGACACGTGGCGCGACACGCGGATCAGGAGCTCGCCCTCGGCGGGCCCCTTCTGGCGGTCGCGATGGTCGACGTGGGCGAGCCAGCGCGCGTGCAGCTCGGGGTCGGCCGCGGCGAGTTCCCGCAGGAAGTCGGAATGGAGGTCCGCCAGCCGCTCGGGGCGGTGCAGGTCGAGGAAGGAGTAGCCGGGGATCCCGAGCGCGAGTTCGTGGGAGGGGCGGGCGAGCGTGGTGTCCATCGCAGGGAGGCCTCGGCGCCGCGCGAGACCGTCGCGCGGGGCAAAGGACGCAGCAGTCTACGAACCGCGACGCCCTCTCCGCCACGGCGGGCGCGGCGACGGAACCAGTCCCCCGCGCCGATCCGCGCAGGAGGATGGCCCAGTTGGCTGTTGGGAGCCGCCCGGGACCGATCAGGGAGGCCTCGGCAAGCCCCAAGGCGCCCAAGAGGAAGGCTCTGGGCGGCCGGGGAGGCCCGCGGGCCGCCACCAACAGCCAACTGGGCCACCTTCCCTCGCAGGGTCGCGGCTGCTCAGGGTTCGCGGGCGAGCAGGCGCGCCGCCGACTCGACCAGCCCCATCAAGCGCGCCTCGACCAGCGGCTCTTGCGAGTCGTTGTGGATGCCCACCAGCGCCCACCACCGCCCGCGGCCGTCCTCCAGCAAGAAGGCCAGGCACGACACCCCCGGCTCGGAGCCGCCCTTGTAGCCGCACCACGCG
>JBEBCR010000172.1:0-6100 GCA_041157565.1 Planctomycetota bacterium
GCTGGAGGAGCTCTCGCGCTACGGCACCGTCGAGGAGGACGACCAGCGCACGCGTCGCCTGCAGTTGTGGCGCGCGACCGACCGGCTGCTCGCCGCCGAGCTGCCCGAGACGCATGCGTGGATCGCGCGCGCCCTCGCGCGCAGGAACGACGCGCCGTTGCACGTCGCCGCCGCGCTGCTCGCCTCGCCGGACGCGATCGTGCGCCGCGCGGCGGCGCGGGCGCTGGCGAATCCGGCCTTCGGCGCGCGCGCGGCCGAGCGCGACGAGCACGTCGTCGAGGCCCTGGCGCGCGAAGGGGACGAGTGGGTGCGCCACGCCCTGCAGCGCGCGATCCACCTCGGCGGCCTGTCGCCCGACTTCGCGCGCGTCGACGCCGCCTCGCGCCGCCTCGTGGTCGACGCGTTGCGCGACCGCGTCGACGGGTCGGCCATCGCGCGCCTCGCCGCGCTCGTCGCCTCCGGCGCGGAACCGGGCTTGCGCGCGCACGCCGTGCTGGCCTTGCGCGAGGACGCCTACGGCGAGGTGCCTTGGGACGGCAAGTGGTGGTCGATCGACCCCGCGCGCCGGCCGCCGCCCGCTCGCACCGTGCGCCACGCCTCCACCGACGCGGCGCTCGGGGCCATCCGCGCCGCCCTCGCCGACGACGCGCCGCTCGTGCAGCTCGCCGCGCTCGAGGCGGTGGCCAAGCTCGAGGATCGCGAGGCCGCGCCGGCGGTGCGCGCGCTCGCCGAACGCGCCAAGGACGCGCGCGTGCGCGTCCAGGCGCTGCGCGCCTTGGGATCCGTGCGCGACGTGGGGGCCGCGCCGCTGCTCTCCGCCGCGGCGCGCTCGGACGACGCTTCCGTGCGCGCGGCCGCGCTCGCCTCCGCCACGGCCTTGAGCGCCCACACCGACGCGGCCCTGGGCGTCCTGAGGGAGCTGCTCTCCGACGATGGCGTCGCCGTCGAACTGCAGGTCGAGGCCGCGCGCGCCTTGGCGAAGAGCGGCGCGGCCTCGAGCCGGGCCGCGCTCGTCGCGCGCGCCCGCCGCGGCTCCAGCGAGGCGCGCGTCGCCAGCATCGAGGCTCTCGGACGCGTGGAGGGCGAAGCGAGCGCGACCGACCTGCGGGCCCTGCTGTCGGATCCCGATCGGCGCGTGGCGCGCGCCGCGGTGCGCGAACTCGGCGCGCTGCGCCTCCTCGAGGACCACCCGGCGCTGCTCGCGCTCGTCGCGGATCCCGCGCTGCGTCCCGCCGTGGTCGAAGCCTTGGCGCGTCGGCCGGACGCGGGCGCGCTCGACGCCTACCTCGCCGGACTGGTCGAGACCGACGCCACGGCGCGCGAGGCCGCGCGTCGCGCCATCGAGAGCCTGGCCGCCATCGTGCGTCCCGCTCTCGAGGAGCGCCATCGCGCCGGGCGCCTCGATCCGCGCGCCTTGGTCGTGGTGCGCTCGCTCTACGCCGGCGTGGCGCCTCTGCGCGACTGGACCATCGTCGGCCCGTTCCCGCGGCGCGGGGCCCCGGATCCCGTCGGCCGCGCGCCGTCGGAGCTCGTGGTCGAGGGCGCGCGCCTCGTCGAGCATCGCTCCGAGGCCGAGCACGGCTTCGTCGACCTCGAGAAGGTGCTCGTCTCGCGCCAGGACGTGGCCGCGCTGTGCCGCGCCGAGTTGTGGAGCTCGCGCGCGCGCACCGCGCGCGTGGTCCTCGGCAGCGACGACGACGTCGCGTTGTGGGTGGGCGGCAAGAAGGCGCACGACAAGTCCGTCGACCGCGGCTGGACGCACGACGCCGACCAGTTCGAGATCGAGCTGGCCGCCGGCCGCAACGAACTGTGGCTGCGCGTCGGGCAGAACGGCGGCCAGTGGTCGTTCAGCGTCAAGGTCGAAGGCGAGGGGAGCGGCGTCCTGTACGAGGACCTGCGGCCCCTCGACGATGGGCTCGCGCGCTACGAGCGCGCCGTGGCGGACCTCGCCGGCGATCCGCGCCGCGGGCGCGAGGTGTTCCGGCGCGAATCGGGCCCGATGTGCCTGCGCTGCCACGTCGTCGACGGCGAGGGCGGCCGCGTGGGGCCCGAGCTGTCGGACGTGGCGCTCAAGTACGACCGCGCCGAGCTCGTGCGCTCGCTGCTGCAGCCGAGCGCGCGCGTCGCCGAGGGCTACACCTCGTCGAGCTTCGAGCTCGCCGACGGCACGCTGGTCTTCGGCATGGTGCGCTCGGAGGAGGGCGATTCGATCGAGCTGCACGACCAGAACGGCGAGCTGCGGCGCTTCGCCAAGGCGGACGTCGTCGAGCGCGCCACGAGCAGGACTTCGCTGATGCCCGACGGGCTGGCGCTGCTCTTGTCGGAGGCCGAGTTCGCCGACCTCGTGGCCTACCTCGGCACGCTGAAGATGCCGGCGCAGCGCTGAAGCGCGCGGCGCGGGCGGGCTCAGGCCACGCTCGCGCCCAGCCAACCGCCGATCAGCCAGGTGGCCGCGCCGGCGGCTGCGCCGATCGCCAGCATGCGCAACCCGCCGAAGGCGAGGTTCCTGCCGGAGAACAGGCTCGTGGCGGCGCCGACGAGGAACAGCACCACCGCCGCCGCCGCGATCGAGCTCCACAAGGCCAAGTCGCCATCGGCCACGAGCCACGGCACGAGCGGCACCAGCGAGCCGATGCAGAACGAGCCGAAGCTCCAGCCCGCCGCCGCCAGCGGCGAGCCCAGCTCGTCCGGATCGAGGCCCAGCTCCTCGCGCGACAACGTCGCGAGGGCGCGCTCCTTGTCCTTGACCAGCTCGCGCGCCATGGCCCGCGCCGCCTCCAGCTCGAACCCGCGCGCGTGGTAGATGAGCGCCAGCTCCTCCGCCTCCTCCGCGGGGTAGCGTTCGAGCTCGTCGCGCTCCTCGGCGATCTGGCCTTCCCACAACTCCGTCTGCGTGCGCACGCTGATCCACTCGCCCGCCGCCATGGAGAACGCGCCCGCCAGCATGCCGGCGACGCCCGCGACGACGACGGCGCTGGAGTCGGAGGCGTGCGCCGTCGCGCCCGCCACGCCCAGCACGAGGCTGGCGTTCGACACGAGGCCGTCGTTGACGCCGAACACGGCCGCGCGCAGCGTGCCGCCGGAGCCGGCCCGCTTGTGGCGCGCGCCGATCGACTCGACGGCCACCGGCCGCGCGTGCCCCGCGCCGTAGGTCGACAACCCGCGCACCTTGAGCGCGGCGAGCAGCGACTTGCTGCGCTCGACGCCGAGGCGCGCGGCCGTCCACGCGGCGAGCCGCGCCCGGGCGGAGGGGCGGAACGCCGGCGTCGCCGCGCCCGACGCGCGCAGGTCGCCCGCGAGGATCCCCACCTGGTGGCGCGCCGCCTTGGCGAGCTCGCCGAACAAGCGCTGCTTGGCTGGATCCCCCTCGCTGCGCGCCAACTGGTCGTAGATCCAGGCCGACTGCGCCTCCTCGCTCCAACGTTCCTGCGCGCGCTGCATGGCCGCATCATGGCGGGCGCGGGGGTGGGCCGCCATCCGCACGAAGGCGGGGCACTTGGTAGAACTGCGCGCATGCTGCGCCTCCTCCCGCTGCTCTGCGCCCTCGCCGCCTGCTCCTCGCCCGCCTCCACATGGAAGCCGGCGCCGGGGCCGCTGCAGTCCATCCACGCCAAGGACCTCGACCCCGAAGCGCCGCTCCCCGAGCATCCGCGGCCGCAACTCGTGCGCGAGCGCTGGCTGAACCTGAACGGACCGTGGCAGTTCCAACCAGGCATCGCGGGCGAGGCGCCGCCCTCCGACATCGACCTGTCGGGCTCGATCCTCGTGCCGTTCCCGATCGAGTCGCAGCTCTCGGGCGTCGGCGCGCGCCACGAGCGCGCGTGGTACCGCCGCGTGTTCGACCTGCCGCCGTCGTGGCGCGGCGAGCGCGTGCTGCTGCACTTCGGCGCGGTCGACTGGGAGGCGCGCGCGTGGGTCAACGGTCGCGCCGTCGGCGAGCACCGCGGCGGGTACGACCCGTTCACCTTCGACATCACGGACGCCTTGGCGAGCGGCGAGGAACAGGAGCTGGTCGTCGCCGCGTGGGATCCCACCGACGGAGGCGACCAGCCGCGCGGCAAGCAGGTCAAGAAGCCCGGCGGCATCCACTACACCAGCGTCACGGGCATCTGGCAGACCGCGTGGCTGGAATGCGCGCCGGAGACGCGCATCGAAGCGCTCGTCGTGCACGGCGATCCGCGCGATGGACGCGCCGTGGCCCGCGCGACCATCGCCGGCGCGCGCAAGGGCCTGCAGCTCGAGCTGGTCGCCAAGGACGCGGGCAAGGAAGTCGCGCGCGCCAAGGGCCCCGCGGGCGAGCCGCTGGCCTTCGTCGTGCCCGACGCCAAGGGGTGGTCGCCCGCGACGCCGCACCTCTACGACCTCGAGGCGCGATTGGTGCGCGACGGGGACGTGCTCGACGAGGCGCGTTCGTACTTCGCGCTGCGCGTGATCGAGCTGGCCCCCGGTTCCGGCGGCGCGCCGCGCCTGTTCCTCAACGGCGCGGAGCTCTTCCAGATCGGCCCGCTCGACCAGGGCTACTGGCCGGAGGGCTTGTACACGGCGCCCACCGACGCGGCGCTGCGCGGCGACCTCGAGCGCACCAAGGAGCTCGGCTTCAACATGCTGCGCAAGCACGTCAAGGTCGAGCCGGCGCGCTTCTACCGCCACTGCGACGAACTGGGGCTCCTCGTGTGGCAGGACATGCCGAACGGCGACAACAAGTCGGACGAAGGCAAGCGCCAGTTCCAGCGCGAGCTCGAGGCCATGGTGCGGGCGCTGGCGCCTTTCCCGAGCATCGTGTGCTGGGTCGTCTACAACGAAGGCTGGGGCCAGCACGACACGCCGCGGATGGTCGAGTTCGTGCGTTCGCTGGACGCGACGCGCCTCGTGTCCAACGCCTCGGGCTGGGTCGACCACCAGGTCGGCGACCTGATGGACATCCACGCCTATCCCGGTCCTGGAGCGCCGAGGATCGAGGCGCGGCGCGCCGGCGTGCTCGGCGAGTTCGGCGGCATCGGCCTGGCGTTGACCGGCCACACCTGGCAGCGCGAGAACTGGGGCTACGAGGGCGCCGCCGACCGCGCGGCGCTGACCAGCCGCTATGTCGACCTGCTCGAGGGCGTGCACCAGTTGCGCCGCGAGGCCGGACTCGCCGCGGCCGTGTACACGCAGACCACCGACGTGGAGACGGAGACCAACGGCCTCCTCACCTACGATCGAGCCGTGGTCAAGATGGACGTGGCGCGCGTGCGCGCCGCCAACGAAGGCCGGTTCGCGCGCAAGGTCGCGCTGCTGCCGACCTCGCGCCTCGCCCCGCAGGAGTGGCGCGTGCGCTTCGAGCCGCCCGCGGGCGAGTGGTGGGCCAAGGACCACGACGCGCGCGATTGGGTGCGGGCGCCGGGCGGGTTCGGCACGCGCGGAACGCCCAACGCGGTCGTGGAGACCGAGTGGAAGACCTCCGAGATCTGGTTGCGGCGCGAGTTCGAGCTCGAGTCGGACGCGGAGGGGGAGTTGTCGCTCTCGATCCACCACGACGAGGACGCCAAGGTCTGGATCGACGGCGTGCTGGTCGCGGAACTGAAGGGCTACACGACCGCCTACCGCTCGGTGCCGCTGGCGCCCGAGCACGCCAAGCTGCTGACGCGCGGCCGCCACGTGCTGGCCGTGCATTGCCGCCAGACCGGCGGCGGCCAGTGCATCGACGTGGGCATCGACCGCGTCGAGGCGCCCTGAGGCACGCCGCGCGCCCGCGCCGCATAAAGTGGTATTTCAGATACCACTTTATGCGGCCGGCGCGGCACGGCCGGACGGGACCAGCCGTGGTGGCCGCCGTCGGGCTTCGACGTGCCCGGCGTGGCCAGCGTCGGGAACGGCCTCGGACGCGGCGCGCAGCGCGCCGAGCGGGGGCCAAGTGTTGGCGAGATCGGCCGGCGCCAGCCGTTGCTAGGCTATGCCAGCCCGCCCGGTTCGCGGCGGGCGCCGCCACCGACCCGCGTGAGCTTCACCACTCCCTTGTCCGAGCCCGGCGATCCGCGCGATCCCTCTTCGCGCGCGGAGAGCGTGTACGCGGCCCACCAGGCGCGGCTTGGGCGCGGCGAGGCCGCGGACCTGGAGGCGT
>JBEBCR010000173.1:0-7675 GCA_041157565.1 Planctomycetota bacterium
GCGGCGCGCGCGGACCTCGAGCGCACGGCCGTGCGCTCGCCGATCGACGGCGTGGTGCTCCAGGTCGAGGTGCGCCCCGGCGAGTACGCGCCCATCGGAGTCGCCGCGCGGCCGCTGCTCCTGCTCGGCGACCTGTCGCGCCTGCACGTGCGGGTGGACATCGACGAGAGCGACGCGTGGCGCTTCAAGGAGGGCGCGGGCGCGCGCGCCTTCGTGCGCGGCAACCGCGAGCTGGCGGTCGACCTGGAGTTCGTGCGCAGCGAACCCTACGTGCTGCCCAAGCGCTCGCTGACCGGCGAGAGCACGGAGCGCGTCGACACGCGCGTGCTGCAGGTCGTCTACGCCTTCGATCCGGCGCGCTTGCCGGTGCGACCGGGCATGCAGATGGACGTGTTCGTCGACGCGGGGGGCGGCCAGTGAGCGCAGGCCGCCCTTGGCGCGCCGTCGCCGGCCTCCTGGCGCTGGGTTCCATCCTCGCCTGCGGCGCGACGCCTCCGCCGGTCGAGTCCATCGCGCCGCGCGCCGCGCCCGCCTGGCGCGAGCAGCTGCTCGGCGCGAGCGCGACCGCGCCCGGCGCGTGGTGGAGGGAGTTCCAGGATCCGGCGCTCGACGCGCTGGTCGAGCTGGCCTTCGCGTCCTCGCCGAGCGTGGGCGCGGCGCGCCTGCGCGTCGAGGTGGCGCGCGAGGAGCGCCGCGTGGCCGCGGGAGCGCGGCAGGTGCAAGCGAACTTGACGGCCGGCGCCGTGCTGCAGCAGACCAGCGAGAACCGCCCGGGTGGTTCGTTCCTCGGGGGAGTCGACCCGCTGCATTCGGGCGGGGTGGAGTTCTCCTGGGAGGTCGACGCGTGGGGCCGGCTCGACGCGGAGGTGGCGGCCGCCGACGAGGCTGTCGAGGTGGCCGTCGAGCTGCGCCGCATGGCGGCCGATGCGCTGGTCGCCGAACTGGCGCGCGAGCGCGCGCTCCTGCGCGGGGCGCAGGGCGAGCTGCGCGCGCTGGACGCCGGCATCCTCCTGCTCGAGGACGCGCTGGCGCTGGAGCGCGCGCGGCTATCCGGCGGACTGACCACCGAGCTCGACGTGGCGCGCGCCGAAGCCGACGTCCTCGCCGCCAAGGCGCTGCGTCCGACGATCCTCGCGCGCGTCGACGCGGCGCGCCATCGCCTGGCGGGGCTCGCCGCCTGCGACGTGGACGAGGTCGCGCGGCTCGTCGCCGACGACGCGCCCGCGGGCGTCGTGCCGATCGGCCTGGCGCTCGGCGCGCCGCTCGACGCGCTGGAGAACCGCGCAGACCTGCGGCGCGCGCGCCGCGAAGTCCTGCGCCAGGCAGCGCTGCTCGGCGTGGCCGAAGCCGAGACCAAGCCGCGCCTCACCATCGCCGCGGCGCTGGGCGCGCAGGCCGACGACCTGGGCGAACTGGCCGACGCGTCCAGCCGCACGTGGAGCGTGGGCGGCGCGCTGCTGGCGCCGCTCTTCACCGGGGATCGGCTCGAGGCCGCGCGCGACGCGCAGCTGGCGCGCGCCGAGGCCGCAGCCGAGGACTGGCGCGCCGCCGTGGTCGCGGCGTGGACCGAGGTCGAGGCGGCCATCGTCGAACTGCGGCGCGAGCGCGAGCGCGAGGCGGCCTTGGTCGCGCAGGTCGATGTCGAGTCGCGCGCGCTCCTGCTGGCGCGCGATCGCCACGAGAACGGCCTGGTCGACTACTTCGAGGTGCTGGCGGCGCGGCGCGCGCTGGTGTTCGTCGAGCAGGAACTGGCGCGCTCGCGCACGCAACTGGCCTTGAGGACCGTGGCGCTCCTGCGCGCGGTGGGCGGGCAGTGGCGCCACGCCGCCGAGTGAGGCGCGCCACGCCGCGCGGCTAGCGGGCCTCGAGCAGCGCCACCGCGTGCACGACCACGGCGGCGCCCTGCGCGAACGAGCCCAGGCCCTCGAGCGTCTTGCCCTTGACGCCCACGGCGTCGGGGTCGAGCTCGAGCAGCGCGCCGATCCGCGCGCGCATCGCGGCGCGGTGCGGCGCGATGCGCGGACCTTCGGTGGCGACGACCACGTCGACGTTCTCCACGCGCCAACCCTTCGCGCGCACGCGCGCCACCACGTCCTCGAGCAGCCGCGCGCTGTCGGCGCCGCGCCAGCGCGGGTCCTTGTCCGAGTAGAGCGTGCCGAGGTCGTCGAGTCCCGCGGCCGACAGCAGCGCGTCGGCCACGGCGTGCAGCACGGCGTCGCCGTCGGAGTGGCCGAGCGGCCCCTTGTCGTGCGGCAGGCGCACGCCGCCGAGGATGCACTCGCGTCCGTCGACCAGCCGATGCACGTCGAAGCCCAGACCCACGCGCAAGCGTCCCATCATCGTCCTCCAGGCGCCGGCAACGACCCGGCGGCTCGCGAGGCCAGGATGGCCTCCGCCAAGAGCAGGTCCTCGCGCGTCGTCAGCTTGAGGTTGTGCGCCCCGCCGTCGACGAGGCGCACGGGGCCGACCCAGCGCTCCCACAAGAGGGCGTCGTCGGTCGGCGCCAGGCCCTCGGCGGCGGCGCGCTCGACGAGGCTTGCGTAGCGCGCGCGCTCGAAGGCCTGCGGAGTCTGCGCGGCCCACAGGGTCTCGCGGTCCAAGGTCTCGCGCTCCAGCCGTCCGTCGAGGCTGCGCTTGATCGTGTCGTGCACGCGCCGCGCGGCGATGGCGGCGCCGTGCTCGGCGGCGGCGGCCAGCACGGCCGCGACCACGGCGGGCTCGACCAGCGGCCGCGCCGCGTCGTGGATGGCGACCAGCGCCGAAGCCTCCCGCAGGGCCGCCAACGCGGCGCGCGCCGAGTCCATGCGCGACTCGCCGCCGGCCACGACGCGCACGGGCTTGCTGGCGCGCCCAGCCAGTTCGCGCGCGCGCGCCAAGTCGTCGGGATGCGCGGCCACGACGATCTCGACCACCTCGCTCGATGCCGCGAACGCGGCCAGCGAGTGCTCCAGCACGCTTCGGCCGGCGAGCGGGATCCAGACCTTGCGCTCCTCGACGCCTCCGGCGCGCATGCGCGTGGAGGAGCCGGAGGCGAGCAGCAGGACGGAGGTGGGCACGATGCTTCCGTTTCGGAACGTGGACCCCTAGAGTGCCGAGCGAGGGATGGAGCGCGCAACCACCACCACGCCGGTCGTGCTCGGCATCGACCCGGGCACCCGCGTCGTCGGGTACGGCGCGGTCGTCCTGCGCGCGGACGGCCCGCGGCTCTTGGCCGCCGGCGTCGTGCGGCTTCCGGCTCGCATGCCGGTGCCCGAGCGCCTCGCGGCCATCCACGCGCGATTTTCGGAGCTGATGCAGTCCCTGCGGCCCGGAGTCGTGGTCGTGGAGCGCGCCTTCGCCGCCAAGAACATCGCCTCGGCCCTGCGCATCGGGGAAGGGCGGGGCCTCGCCTTGGCCTGCGCCGCCGCGGCCAAGGCCGAGGTGGTGGAACTGGCGCCGCGCGCCGCCAAGAAGCGCGTCGCGGGCAGTGGCGACGCCAGCAAGGAGCAGGTGGCCGCCATGGTCAAGCGAGCCTTGCGGCGCGACGACCTCGACCTGCCCCTCGACGCCACCGACGCGCTCGCCTTGGCCCTGGCCCATGCCTCGAGGCCCGCGACGCTGGTGCCCGCCGCCGCGCGGCGCTCCAAGGCGGGTGGCCGCAAGGGTTCGGGGGTCGCGTCGCTGCCTGACCACGTGCTGGCGAGCGCGTTGCGCGCGGGCGGAGCGCCGCCGAAGGCCGCGGGCGGCAAGTCCGCGAGCCAAGGCCGCTGAAGCGCGCGCCCGGCGTCGTTCGCCCTCGTGCGCAGTCGGGCCCGGACTTCGTCCCACTTGCCGGTTGATGCTTGCTTGCGGCCCGCCGAATGCGGATCTTCGCCCTCGTCCCGCCTCGCGCGCCCCCCGACGCGGGACACCAAGCACTCGATGCCCATCGATCGGACGACGGAAGCGGAATGGAGCGCGCTGGAGGAAGTCCTGCGCGAATCGCTGGACGGATTCGAGGTGCTCGACCGCGGCTTGCAGCTCGACGGCGCGCCGTCGCTCGCCGGCGCGCGCCGCGCCGACCTCGCGGGCGTCAATCGCGCTGGACAACTCGTGCTCGTGCACGCCTTGCCGCGCCGCGACGAACTGCTCGAGGCGGCGGTCGACCTGCTCAGTTCCGTGCGCGAGCGCCGGCGACTGATCGCGCGCCATCTTGGCGACGCGCGCATCGACGCGACGAAGGAGCCGCTGGCCGCGCTCGTCGTCGACGGCGTCGAGCCCGCGGGACTGGCCGCGCTGCGCGCGCTGCGCGCGCGCGAACTGCGCCTGTTCGAACGCGTGCGCGTGGCCTCGGGTCGCGCCACCAGTTCGTGGGTCGTGCCCGTGGACCTCGCCACCGGCGCCAAGCCCGAGGACGAGGCGCAACCCCTGCTCGAGTGGATGCAGCGGGTCGACGAGTCGCGCCGACCCCTCGCCGACCGGGCGCTGGAGTCGCTCCTGCGCATCGATCCGGAGCTGTCGCTCGAAGTCGCCGGCGAAGAGGTGCGCGGACGCTTCCGCGACCATGATCTCGCGCGCTTGTGCTGCCGCGATGGCCGGCCCGTGCTGGCCTTGCCGGAAGGCGACGGCTTCGAGCTCGAGCGCGCCGAGGATCTCGAGCGCGCGCTCGATCGCGTGCTGCGCCTGCACCTGGCGCAACTGGGCGACTTGCCGCGCGCCGACGCCACGGACGAAGTCGAGGAGCTCGAGCCGCGCCTGCCGCTGGCCTTCCAGCCGCCTCCTGGCCTGAGCTCGGAGGAACTCTCGCTGCTGCGCGGGTGAGCGCGTCGCGCGGCCGCGCCGCGCGGCTCGTTCACGCCGCCAAGCGCCGCGGGGCGCGCCGGTCGTGCCGACGCGCCCCGCGCGGGTTCGAGCTTGCGGCCGGCTCAGTTCTAGTCGAGCAGGTTGCCCACGGCGGCTTGCAGGTCGCCGTTGTTCTGCTCGCCCACGCCGTAGCTCGGCACGACCCAAGCCGTTTGCTCCGCGCCGGCGCCCACGCGGTTGATGTGCACCGCGATCAGGGCCGGATCGGTGGCGGTGCCGCCCGGCAGCGAGCTGCCCGAGCTGGTGACGTTGCCATCGACCTTGTACCAGCCGGTCTCGAAGCCCAGCGTGGACTCGTTCGCGGCGTCGTTGGTCGTGGCGAGGAAGCTGTTGGCGAAGATGCCCGAGTACGCAGTCAGCGCACTGCGCCGCCAGCAGCGGAAGTTGGCTTGGGCCGAGAACGGTTCCTCGTTGTCGTTGTAGACGAGGAAGTTGACGACCGCCTGGAAGCTCTGCCCGCCGGTCAGGCTCAGGAGCACGAGTTCGGGGTTGCTGCCGACGGCCTCGAAGTTGCCCGCGGAGATGAAGTGCGGGATGTGGATCTCGTCCGAGGTCTGCTCGT
The DNA here is from genome assembly GCA_041157565.1 of Planctomycetota bacterium. Lineage (GTDB taxonomy): Bacteria > Planctomycetota > UBA1135 > UBA1135 > SXXH01. The sequence goes on from JBEBCR010000173.1 coordinate 5,384, forward strand.
ACTCGGTGCCGTTCAGGTCGCGATAGACGTCGTTGTCGATGTTCGTCTGGGCGCCCTGCGCCGGGATGGCGCGATAGATGATCGGATCCGGCGAATAGCTGCTGCCGACTCCGCCTTCGAGCACCACCGCCGAGCCCGAGAGGTTGTTGAAGCTGATCGCCTGGCCCGCGGCGTTCTTGGCGAACACGTAGCAGTAGCCGTTGGCGATCGCCGTGTTGCCGCCCGACGCGGCGCCCGAATCGACGCGCGCGTCGACCGTGATCGTGTCGTTGGGCGTCAGCGTGCGCGTGCGGTTGGTCTCGAGGCAGTCGACGGCGTTGATGTAGACGTACTCGACGACCACCGAGGTCGAGTTGCTGTGGTTGGTCAGCGACAGGAGCGTCAGATCGGCGCGAGTGTTGTCGACGATCGGGTAGACGAGCAGGCTGCCGAAGCCGCGCACGGAGTCGGCGGAGGCGTTGGTCGTCGTCGCCAGGGCCGCGACGGCGGTGGAGAGGCCCGCGAGGGCCAGTTGACGGAAGTGGGTCATGGTGTCGGTCTGCGAAAAAAGGGGTCGTTGGAGAAGCCCGGGCCCGAGCGTCGAGAGAGGACGCGAAGCGGCCAAGGCCGGAGTGCGATGGAGGGAAGCTAGCGGTTGTCTTGCACGACTGCATCGTTTCGCCAAGCTTCAATTGCGCCTTGCTAGGGCGTCGCTGCAAGTCCACTTATGGACGGGAAATGGGCGTTTTGGGCGCGCCAATCACCAAGGCCTCGCCCGGGGCTTGTCGGCTCGAGGCGTCAGGTGCATCCGAATCAGGCGCGCCAAGCGGCGCGCCCCCGATCCGCGCGATGGCGGACCGGGGGCGCGTGTTCCAGTCCGCGCTCGGATCTCCACGTCACGCCTCGGCGCGTGGAGAACCGTCGCGAACCGAAGCGACTCAGTTGGTGTCCGCGGTCGGGCCGAGGACCACGAGGTCGCCGTTGCTCTGCTCGCCGACGGCGTAGGGGAGCAGGCCGGCCGAGTGGCCTCCGAGGATGTCGAGGTGCGCGGCCAGGATGGCCGGGTCGTTGTAGGTCGAGGTGCTGGAGAAGGCGATGCGCCCGTCGAGGCGATACCAACCCATCTCGAGTCCTTCGACCGACTCCGACTCGTCGTCGTTGGTCGAGGCGAGGAAGGCGGAGCTGAAGACCTGGTTGACGCTCACCAGCGGGACGCGCTTGTAGCAGCTGAACGAGGTCTGGGCCGAGAAGACCTCCTCGTTGTCGTTGTAGACGAGGAAGTCGACGATGGCCGTGAACGACGAGCCGCCGGAGAGGTTGATCAAGGAGATCGTCGGGATGGAGCCCAGCGTGCTGCTCGCGCCGAAGAAGCGCGGGACGATCAGCTCGTCGGGGGTGCGGCTGTATTCGGCGCCGTTCAGGTCGCGCAGGCCGTCGTTGTCCGTGTCCGTGTTGGCGTTGGCCGCCGTCAGGCCTTGGAAGACGATGGGCGCGGCCTCGTACAGGCCCTTGCTCTCGGTGACGACCAGGGTGGCGCCGGCGAGGTTGTTGAACGTGATGGCCTGGCCGGCCGCGTTCTTGGCGAAGACGTACGCGTAGCCGCGGGCCATGTTGGGGTTGTCGATGTTCGTGACGACCGACACCGTGTCGTTGGGCGTGAGCACCCGCGTGCGGTTGAACTCGAGGCAGTCCGTCTCGTTGATGTAGACGTACTCGATGCGCACGCCCGTGTCGGCGCTCGTGTTGGTCACGGTGATGACCTGCGCGGAGCCGCGCGTGTTGTCGAAGAAGGGGAAGATCAGGAGGCTGCCCGCCTTGTCCATGGAGTTGGCGCTGGCGACGGAGCCCAAGGCGGCGACGGCGATGGTCGCGCCGAAGAGGAGAGTCTTCATGGTGTGGAGCCGAGGTGTGGCTGGTTTGGAGAGATCGGTGTCCGAGTCCCGCGGTCGCCTCGGAATCGAAGCTGCTTGGAGCCGCTGGCACCCGTGCGCCGGATGAGATGGACGAGCACCATGCAGCGCGTCCGATGCTCATGCCAGTCCGAGGAAAATAGGAACTTGGAAGATGCTCCGACGACGGCTCTAAGTCTTGGTCCCACGCACTTCGGCAATTTGCGTCGACGTGGCGTTTGAATTGGAAATTGCTACAAAATGCAATCAAGGCGGCGCCGTCGCTGGGCTTCTCCGCTGCGTCGCGCTCTGATTCGACGGCCCAGGGCGCGACTCAAAAGAATCGACCTCTCGCGGCTCATGCGTCCGCCGCGAGAGGTCGGTTCGGAAATCAGAAGGCAGGTACTTTGGGTGCCTGCCTGGG
>JBEBCR010000174.1:0-22532 GCA_041157565.1 Planctomycetota bacterium
GTCCGGGATCCCGGACGCCGCGCCCGCGGCCTTCGCCCGCGCGGCCGGCGCCATCGCCGGCCTGCGCCTCAGGGCAGCCAACTGACCGTGTAGGCGTTGGTCAAGTTGGAGCTGAAGCCGCCGCAGGCGCCGGCGCCGTCGAGGTACCAGGCCTGGTAGTGGCGCGTGCTGCCGGGCGGCACGAATCCGCGCAGCGACACGGCGGATTCGCCGGCCTCGGGCTGGCGCGCCACGCCGAAGCTCACCGGCTTGACGCCCAGGCGCACCACGGTGCCGCCGGCGCAACGCAGTCCGTCGCCGAAGGCGAGCCCCGCGCCGGCGCCGAGCAGCGAGCTGCCTTGGATGAAGGTGACGTTGTTCCCCTCGGGCAGGCCGTTGACCCACAACTGCAGCGTGTCGGTGCCCACGCTGGCCCCGCCCGACGCGCGCAGGCGTCCGCCCACGAGCAGCGAACTGCGGCAGCCGACCTGTTCGGGCCCGCCGTTGCCGCACGGGCACAAGGCCTGCGTCCCGAAGCAGGTCGCCACGCCGGGAGCGGGCCGGGCGACCTGGATGGCGCCCTTCATCTGGATGGTGAAGTGCGGAGCGCAGAAGTACTCGTAGCGGTCGCCGGCGCGCGGATTGGCGGCGAGGAAGGCGTCCGAGAAGGTCACCGAGTAGCTCTGCACGCCCGAGGTGAGCAGCGAGTGGAAGGCCTCGTTGCCGTTGACCAGGCCGTCGGTGCCCTCGGTCACGGTGTGCGAGCCGCTGGTCCACACGAAGCGCACCGTGTCGCCGGCGTTGACCACGACTTCGCGCGGCGAGAAGAAGAAGCCGATCTGTTGGACCACGATGGTCTCGGCGAAGGCGGGGGCGGCGCACAGGAGGGCCGCGGACAGGGCGAGGATCTTCATGGCGGTCCATGAATCCTCCCCCGCCCGGGCGGATCCGGCAACCCGGAAATGGGCGCGGCCGTCAGCCCGCCGTCGTTTCGGTCATCGCGTCGCGGCTCTTGCTGGCCGCGTTCGAGGCCGTGCCGGTCTTGTGGCCCGGGTCGATCCACGAGCGCGAAGTCTCCGCGCGCTTGAAGAGCTTCTTCTCGATGCGGTTGTAGACGTCGAAGGCGCGCGCCTCCCACTTGCCGCTCGGGAACCCGCCTTGCAGGTCGCCGCGCTCGAGGCGCTTCTTGGCGCGCTTCTCCCAGAAGCCGATCTTGCCGCGCGCCAGCCCGTAGTCGAGCGTCACGTAGTGCTGGTACAGCTTGCGCTCGAGCGCGACGTCGGGCGGGATCTTGCCCGGCCAGGTCTCCTCGAGGTGGTACTCGCCGATCGAGCCCCACTCCTTGAGCGTGGTCGGCGGCTGGTAGCCCATCGACACCGCCTGGTCCCACATCGCCGTGCCCGGAATCGGGCGGTACGGCCACACGGTCGGGCGCGCGAGCGGCGCCGCCACGTGCAGGCGCCGGCACTGGTCGATGGTCGCCAGCATCGAAGCGCGCTCTTCGCCGGGGTAGCCGATGATGTAGGTCACCGAAGCGCAGATGCCGCGCTTGTCCATCTCGACGGCGGCGTCGATGTTGTCGTCGCCTTTGATCGGCTTGCCGATCTTCTTCATCATCTCGTCGGTGCCGGCTTCGGCGCCGATCTCGGCGATGTACATGCCCGACGCGGCCATCAGGTCCAGCGTCGCGGGGTCGTACTTGAGGATCGAGTTGGTCTCGATGAACGCGTTCCACCAGAACTTGGCGCCGCGGTCGAGCAAGCCTTGCGAGAACTCCTTCACGCGCTTCTGCATGACGCCGAAGTTGGCGTCGTGGAAGCGCACCACGTCGAAGTTCCAGCGCTCCTTCAGCTCGCACAGGTCGTCGAGCAGGCGGTCGGCGGGCATCGCCTTCCAGCGCCGGTCGGTGACGATGGGCGAGCAGCAGAACGTGCACGGCTCGGGGCAGCCGTAGCTCGAGAAGTAGGTGATGCCGAAGTACGGCTTGCGCTCGCCCATCGCGGGCGGCGTCGGCATGCGCAGCACGTCCTTGTGCGAACGCGCCCGCAGCTGGTGCTCGCGGTACGGCTCGATGTCGATCAGGTGCCACGGCATGCGCTCGACGATCGCGTCCCAGCCGGCGACGCCGCGCTTCTCCGTCTTGACCACCTGCCCGTCGCGCCACAGCGCGAGTCCTTGCACCTGCTCCAGCGGCTCGCCGCTGTCGAGCGCGCGCACCACCTCGTCGAAGGTGACTTCGCCCTGGCCGAGCACGACGCAGTCGTAGAGCCCGGTGGCGAGCTGCAGGTCGGGGCGCACGGAGGCGAACCAGCCCCCGATGACCGACTTGATGTGCGGGAACTTCGCCTTGACCTTCTGGGAGGCCAGGAAGCCGTCGTAGACCATGTAGCCGAGGATGCCCGTGGTCGCGTACAGGAACGCGCCCTCGCAGGCCTCGACCAGGCGCCGGTGGGCCTCCTCGGCCGGATGCAGGCTGCCGTCGACGATGACGATCTCGTAGCCGTTCGCGAGCGGTCGCGCCGAGATGGTCAGCATCTCCAGCGGCAGCATGTCCTTGCTGGACGGCAGGCCGAGCGACTCGTCCACCTGCTGCGGCTGGTACAGGACGATCTTCTTCTTGCGTCCGATCATCGTGGTCTGGAGCGGGTTGCGGCGGCTCGCGCGCCGGGGGCGGCGCGCGGCCCGATTCTACCCCCAAATCTCCCGTCAGGGGCCGAGTCGGAGGACGAGCCGGACCGTGTATGTCGGCCGGAAGGCCTTTCCAACCCAAGCGGCGATCCCGGATGTCGTCGGACCCCACCCTCGGACGCGCCGCGGCGGGGCCGCGAGGGCCGATGCGCCCCACCCAGCGGACCGCTTCAGGAATGCCAGTTCGGAGCCCATTCCAGGGCTTGACGCAGCGCGGCCAGCAAGTTGCGGGCGTCGGCGCGCCCTTGTCCGGCGATGTCGAAGGCCGTGCCGTGCGCGGGCGACAGCCTCAGGTACGGCAGGCCGCACAGGGCGGTCACCCCTCCGAGTGGATCCAGGAGCTTCAGCGGAATGAACGCCTGGTCGTGCCACAAGGCGACCACGCCATCCCATTCTCCCTGCGCCGCTTGGCGGAACACGCTGTCGGGCGAGATCGGGCCGTGGACGTCGAGGCCTTCGGCGCGCGCGACGGCCACGGCGGGCGCGAGGATCTCGTCGTCCTCCGAGCCGAGCAAGCCGTGCTCGCCGGCGTGCGGATTCCAGCCGCACACGGCGAGGCGCGGATGCTGGACGCCGAGCGAGCGCAGCGTGCGCTCGAAGAGCCGCGCGCGATCGAGCACTCGCTCGGTGGTGACCGTGTCCAACGCGCGCCGCAACGGCATGTGGCGCGTGCACAGGATGACGCGCAGGCGTCCCGCCACCGCCATCATCTCGACGCGCTCGACGCCGCACCATCGTCCCAGCAACTCGGTCTGCCCCTCGACGCGTTCGCCCGCGAGGTGCAGCGCCTCCTTGTTGACCGGACCGGTGACGAGCGCGTCGACGCGCCGCGCGAGCGCCAGTTCGTGCCCGGCGCGCAGGGCAGCCAGCGCCTCGAGCCCGGCCCCGCGCTGCACCGCTCCGACCTGCACCGGACCGTGGTCGGCGGTCGACATCCAGCCGTGTCCGACCATGCCCTCGGGAGCCTCGGTCGCCTGGACATGCGCGGGTCGCAGGCGCGCGGGACCAAGCACGAGGAGTCGCGCGCGCCGCGCCAAATCCTCGTCCCGCAGGACCGCCGAGGCGATCTCGGGGCCGATGCCCGCCGTGTCGCCGACGGTCAGCGCGACCAGCGGACTCGCCGTTCCAGCGGCGTCCTTCACGCGTGCGCGGCGGCGCGCGCGGCGCCCTTGTCCTCGAGCGCGGCCGCGATGCCGCTCCAGAACTCGATGCGCGCGCGGATGGCGCACTCGGCGCCGATGCGCGCCTCCTCCCAGCGCGCGGGATCGTCGCCGCAGATCTCCTCGAGCATGCGCGCCGCCATCGGAGCGTGGCGCTCGCCGTCGAGGTGGATGTGGCGCTCGAGGTAGTCGATGAAGATCGACAGGCGTCCGCCGTGCTCGCGCGAAAGGTCGTGCACGAAGCGCGTGAACATGTCGGGGATCACGTCCTCGCGGCCGAGCGTGAACGCGGCGGCGATGCGCGGCAGCGAACGCGATTCGACGATGCGCCAGGTCTCGCCGACGAAGCGCCGCGCGGCGGTGGGAGCCTGCACGCGCGCCAGCGCGGCGGGCACCAGCTCCTTGGCGCGCAGGCGCTCGATGAAGGCCTCGATGGTCGCGGTCGAAGCCCCGCACTGCGCCATGGCGGCGAGGTACAGCTCGAAGTGGCTGATGTGACCGACGCCGCCGAGCCCATCGTCGGACTCCTCGCCGACGACGATCTCGTTGATCAGGCGGCGCGTGGTCGCGCCGCCCTTGGGGATCCAAGGCAGGTCGATGCAGGTGAGCTCGCGTTGCAAGGCCTTCAGCAGCGACATGAAGTCCCACACGGCCCAGATGTGCTGCTCCTGGAACAAGCGCACGTCGTCCATGTCGGAGAGGCGCGCGTAGATCGGGTGCGCGACGAGTTGCGCTCGCAACGGCGCGAGCGAGCGGTTCAACTGGTCCAGGGAACGGGACGGCTGGCTCGTGGCGGGTTGGGTCATGGTGCGTTGGTAGATCCTAACCTCACTCCCCCTTGCCACGGAGCCCGAGGCTGTCGACGACCGGCCATGGGCCGGTCGAATCGCTCAGCCGCCGTCGTCGCGCCGGCGATCGGGCGGAGCCGGGCCGAGGTCCTCGCGCTCGAGTTCGACGAGGCACGCCACGAGTCGCGCCACCGCCTCGTACAGCTCGGGCGGCACCTCGTCGCCGATGTCGAGGACCGCGAGCAAGGAGGCCAGCGCCGGATCGGAGCGCACGGGCACGCCATGGCTGCGCGCCAAGGCGAGGATGGCCTCGGCCGTCGCGCCTTCGCCGCGCGCCACGAGGCGCGGAGCGGCGTCGGCTTCCGCGTCGTAGGCGAGGGCGGCGGCCCGGGGTCCCGCGGGATGGCTCATGCGCGCACGTCCAGCACCGCGCCAGCGGCACTACCTTCGGTCCCGCGCGGATCCGCGCCGTCCACGGCCGGCTCGTGGGCCACGACCACGCGCGCCGCCTTGCCGTCGAGCGCGAGTCGCGTCGCCAGCCACTCGACGCGCGCTGCGAGGAGGCGCGCCGCCTCGGCGTCGGCGCAGGCGAGGCGCACCTGCAGGCCTTCCGGCGTCGCGCGCAAGTCGGCGCGCACGGCGCCGAGCCGCTCGAAGCCCAGCTCCACGACGAGGCGCCGGGCGTCGCCCTCGGGCGCGCAGCTCGCCTCGCGCCGCGGATCGCACAGGCGCAGCCAGCGCGGCGCGTCGCCGGCGAGTTGCAGCCAAGGTCCCGGGTCCGCGCCCTCGCGGCGCCGGGCGACTTCGACCAGCGCCTCGCCGTCGAGCCCGTCGAGGGCCTGCGCCACGAGCGCGCGCGAAGGCTCGTCCTCCAGGCCTTCCAAAGCCGCGGCGAGCCAGCTGGCGGGAGTCTCCGCGGCAAGGCGCGCGGCGCTGCGCGCCAGTTCCTCGCGACCAAGCGGATCGTGGAGCAAGGCGCCCAGCGCGCCGCCGCCAAGCTGCGCCAAGCGCGCCTCGTCGAGCGACGCGCCGAGGACCGCACGCACCAGTTCGCGCAGGCTGCCGAGGGCTTCGGCCGCGCGCGCGGGATCGATGGGCGCGGCGAACAAGCGCAGCACGCCCGCGCGCAGGCGCGCGGCTTGATCCGCATCCTCCACGCGCAAGCCATCGACCAGCGAGCGCGCCACCTCGCTCGCCAAGGCTCGCGCCAGGCGTCCCTCCACGCGGCCCTCGACGGCGCGGGCCAGCAAGGCCTCGGGTCGCGCGGCGAGCCGCGCGCTGGCGTGCGCGAGGCGTTCGCCAGCGTCGCCGGCGCGCCAGACGAGGCCATCCAAGCGCTCGAGCAGGCGCTCGACGGCCGCGCGCGCGTCGGGCGGCAACTGCGGCAGGCGCGCCGCCAAGCGTCGCGCGAGCTCCATCAGCAGCGCGGAGCCCGGCTCGGCGGGCGGACGCGCGGCAAGGAAGGCCTTGTGCAGCGCCGAGTCCGAGCGCGGCAGTCGCTGGAGCAGGCGCAGGATGGGCGCGCCATCCTGCGCGCCGCCTTCCGCCTCGAGCAGCAACCGCTCGCCCTCCTCCAGTTCCACCTGCGAGGACGCCGCGACCTTCTTGCCCGCGAGCCCCAGCACCACGGATCCGCCATCGAGGCGCTGCACGACCTCCGCCGCCACGAAGCGCGAACGCAGGAGCACCGCGGCGAGGTCGTTTTTCTGCTGCGACAGCGCCGTCAAGTGCGGCAAGGAGGCCGAGACGGGATCCACGGGCGGGTTGTCGGACGCCTGGACATCCGCTCCACCGAGAAGCGGGGAATTCCCCGGCTAGGCCGGAGCGGAGCCTGCTCCGCCGCCCCCGCAAGGCCGTCGGCGGCGATCAGGGAAGCTCGACCAACCACACCGGGAAGTTCATGCGACCACTGGCCCTGAGCAGGCCGGCGGCGACGATCTGCAACAGGATGATGGCGAGGATCACGCGCTTGATCACTCCCACGTCGCGACGCATGCCGCGCAGTTCCTCCAGCGCCTCGGCGTGGAGGCTGGACTCGTCGAGCCGCGACGCCACGGGAGGACGGACTTCGCGGATGGGAGGTGGCGCGATCGGGCGCGCGGTCGACGCGCCGAGGTTGGACGCGGAGGGGAGTTGTCGAATGGGAGTGGTCGATCGCTGCATGGAATGCTCGGCTGCGGTTCGCGTTCGACGATCGCGGGCGCCGCGCGGCGTGTCCGTCGTCGAAGGTGGGAGGGCAAGGAACGGGAGGTTCCCTACTTTCGACGCGCATCGGTCGGAGCTTGAGGCGGCGCCCATCCCTGCGCGCGGCTCGGCGCCGATGGATGCTCCGCGAGCGGAGAGCCGGTCCGCGCGCCGACTGGAAAGCACCGCGCGCCCCCGTCCGACCTTGGACGAGGGCGCGCGGGAGTAGACACGCCGCGTTTCAGCGCCGCCGTTCGAACACGACCGTCTCGGAGTAGGCCTCGCGGCGGAAGCGCACGCCGCCCACCGAGCCGCGCAGCGATTCCACCTGGGGCAGGGCCGCGAAGGAGCCGTCGGGACGGGCGATGCCGACGAGGAGTCCGGCGCGCTGGAAGATCTGGCGGTCGAGCCCGATGCGCACGTCGCCGACGAAGGTGACGCGCACGCGCTCGCCGTCGAGGATCTGCAGGCGAGCGCGCGAGGATCCACGCAGCTGGCGCAACGCGCTGGCGATGTCGAAGTAGCGGCCCTCGATGGCGAGGCAAGCGCCGTCGAGGCGCGCGTGGCGCACGATCTCGAGGCGCACGCCGCCGGAGAACGGCAGGGTGCCGATGGTCTCGTCTCCGCCACCCGAGGCGGTGTTGCTGGAGTCGTCCGTGGTCGCGCCGCTCTGGGCGGAAGGCCCACCCGGGCCGGCGCCGGCGCCCGCCCACGCGATCGTGGCGCAGGCGAGGGCGACGACGAGGCAGCGCAGCGGGGCGAGCCAGCGGTTGTCGCGTGTCTTGAAGGTCGTCATGGTGGATCTCTCCTTCCCGGCTCAATCGCCCAAGGGGGCGGCGAAGAGCTCGGGGCAGGTGTGCAGCAAGGCCTCGGGGAACCCGGGCTGGGCGTCGATGGCGGCGCGCAGCTTGGGCGAGCGCGCGACCAGTTCGGCCACTTCGGCCGCCCGCGCGGGGTGGCGGTCGAGCAGCACGCGGAAGTACTGCAGCGAGCGGGCGCGGTTACCGGCCAAGGCGTGGACCATACCGATGTTGAACCTGGCGGCCCAGAAACGGTCGTCCGAGTCGGCGAGGCCGCTGATCGTGATCCAGCGCCAGCAACGCACGGCGGCGCGCCAGTCCTCCTCGCTCGAGTGCAAACGGCCAAGCTGCATCATGGCGTGGCCGCGGTTCTCGGGACGGATGGCCTCGTCGAAGATGCGGCGGTACTCCTCCGCGGCGACGAGCCGCTTGCCCTCGAAGGCGTGCAGGTAGGCGAGCCACAGCGACGCCTCCTCGTGCGAGGCGTCGACGGCCAAGGCCTCCTCGAGCAGCTTGCGCCCCTTCTCCAGCGGCGACTCGATGCGCTCGAGCCGCCCGTTGAACATGGCGCGGGCGCGCGCCCAGTCGAGGCGCGCGGCCGGCTGGCGCTCGCCGCGCAGCACGCCGTCGACGAAGCCGCGGCCCTGGCCCTGGGTGGCGGCGATCGGCACCACGGCATCGAAGATCTTCTCGCGCCAGTTCGGATCGACGGCCGCGACCACGTAGGCCTTGCCGAGCTGGTAGAAGATCGTGGCCAGCGCGTGCACGAGATCGACCGACTCGGCGGCGCGGGCGGCCTCGCGCGCCCAGTCGCCGCCGACCAGCATCGACAGGCGCGCCTGCAGTCGAGCCTCGTCGTGGATGTCCTTGTGGAGGCGCATGTGCGCGCGCGTGTCGTCGACGAAGGCGCGGCACAAGGCGCAGGCCTCCATGTGGCCGATGGCGCGCGAGGCGGCCTGGTCCTCGAGCTCGCCATCGAGCAGGCAGGACAGGTCGACCTGGAAGGCCGTGCAAGGCCCGGCCTCGAAGTCGTCGTGGGCGTCGAAGGATGCCTGGTCGTTCATGGTCACTCCCTCCCTTCCTGCTCGCCGGCGGAGCACGCGTCGGCCTCGTCGTCGCCACCCATGAGGAGCACGCGCCCGGCGCGCGCGGGACGGTCCTCCTTCTGCGCGGCCTCGAAGGCGCGGCGCATGGCGCGGTGGATCTTGCGGCGCGCGCGGAACACCACCATCTTGAGGTTCTCGAGCTTGATGCCGAGCTCCTCGGCGGCTTGTCGGTAGCTGGCGTCCTCGACCTCGACCATCTGCAGGGCGCGGCGCTCGCGCTCCGAGAGGAGCGCGTAGAACGCCAAGTACATCTGCAGGTAGGTCAAGTAGACCCGCGCGCACTCGCTGTTGCTCTCGGTCTCGACGGCGCGCGCCAGGGGCCCCGCGCCTTGCGTCTCGACTTCGCCGGCGAGGTCCTCGATGGCGATCTCGCCGCGGTGGCGGCGAGACACCGAGCGCAGGTGCTTGAGCACCGTGTTGCGCACGATCATCGCCGACCAGACGCGGAACGCGTCGTCGCGGCTGGCGTCGAAGCGGTGCGGGTAGCGGTAGACGTTGAAGAACACCTCCTGCAGCACGTCGAGCGGATCGCTCTTGCAGCCGTAGCGGCGCAGGCGCGCGGCGACCTGCACGAGCAGGTGCTGGGCGTTGAGCTCGTAGAGCAGCCCGAAGGCGCCTCGGCCGCCATGCAGGCGGAAGCGCTCCATCAGCGCGGTCGAGAGGGCGTCGCGCAGCGGTTCGCCGTCGCGCGCCTCGTCCGAGACGAGGCGCAGCAGGGCCGCGGAAGGCTCGCTGCCCAGCTCTTCACGCAGGTCCCCCAGCCGCTCGACCAGGCGCGCGCGGTACGCGGCGCCCGGACTGGGCTGCGAGTGCATGGCGGAGGTGGCCTGCATGTGGTGCGCTGCTTGGTTGGTGCTGGGGCGGCGCGGGGGGGCGTCCATCGCGGCCGCGGCCTCCGGTCCTGAGGACGGGAAGAGTCACGGGCGAGGTGGACGCGCAGGCCGCGCGTGCCGGGGCGAAGCAGGGTGGTCGGGGACGTCGGAGGCCCGGCTCGGTGGGCACCGGGCCGGTCGCGGCGACGCTTCGTTTCGGGAGGAACCGCGGCGGGCGTGGGGAACCCGGCGGGTGGAAGACCTCATGGACGATTCTAGAGCCGATGGGAAACGGGGTAACGCACACCCTTTGCTTCAATTTTATCCCCATGGGAAGCGCCATCTAACTCCATAACGGAGCTTGAGTTGCATGCGCGCACCGCAGACCAGAAGGCCAGACTACAACGCGCATTCCGCGCTCCGTGGGCTCGCTGCGCGACATTCTGGTTCCCCCGTTTCACCTTCCGACTCGAGGCCCGCCCTTCCCGCGGGGGGTGCGCGCAGGAGAGGATCCGCGCGTGGGACGCGAGCAGGTGGTGTTCGAGATCGCGGCGGAGCTGGGCTTCGACCTATGCGGCATCGCGCCCCTGGCGCCCCCACCGGACGCCCAACGGTTCCAGGCGTGGCTGGACCAGGGGCGGCACGGCTCGATGCGCTGGCTGGAGGTCGACGCCGAGCGGATCCTCGACCCGCGCAAGATCCTCAAGCAGCCGGGCAGCATGGTGGTGCTGGGCCTCGCCCACTCGCGCCCGGCGGTCGAGCTGCAGGGCGGCGGGCGGGTGGCGCGCTACGCGGCGGGGCGCGACTACCACAACGTGCTGGCCCACAAGCTGCGCAAGTTCTCGAAGCGGCTCGAGCGCGCCGGCCTGGGCGGCATGCAGCGCCGCATCGTCGACGCCGGGCCGGTGCTCGAGCGTTCGCACGCGCGGGTCGCGGGCGTCGGGTTCGCCTCCAAGGCCGCCAACTTGCTGCACCCGCGCTTCGGCCCGTACTTCTTCCTCTCGGAGCTCTTGCTGTCGCACGAACTGGAGCCGACCAGCGCCGAGCTCAACGGCTCGTGCGGCACCTGCACGGCCTGCCTCGACGCTTGTCCGACGCAGGCGATCGTCGCGCCGGGCGAGGTCGACGCGCGGCGCTGCATCAGCTACCTGACCATCGAGCACCAAGGCGCGATGGATCCGGCGTTGCGCGACAAGGTCGGCCAGTGGGCCTTCGGTTGCGACGTGTGCAGCGAGGTCTGCCCATGGGCGTCGAAGGCCCCCGACTTGTCGCAGCGCTTCGGCCACCACAGGGCGGTGGCGGAGCTGGGCCTCGTCGAGTGGCTCGAGGCCGGCGAAGCCTTCGGCGAGTTGTTCCACCCCTCGCCCACCGACCGGCCCGGGCGCGAGGGCGTCGCGCGCAACGCGGCCATCGCCTTGTCCGGAGTCCCCAGCGAGCGCGGCCGCGGCGCGCTGCTCAAGGCCTTGAGCTTCGACCCGAGCCAGGTGGTGCGCGAAGCCGCGGCCTGGTCGCTGGCGAAGGCGCATGCCAAGGACGATGGCGTGCAGGCGGCGCTGGAGCGCGCCGCGGCGGCCGAGGCCGATCCGGCGGTGAAGGCGGCCATCCTCGAGTGGCGCGGGCGCTGCACCTAGAAGGGCCGAGGCGCGAGGTGTGGAGCCAGCGCCACAACCCCTTCGAGAAGTGTGGTGGCGGCCCTACAGGCGGGCTGGGCAGCGAGCAAAACGGCCGCGCAAGTGCATTGCCATCAGTGACTTGCGCATCGCCCTCCACGCCCGACTCGATGCGGCTGGGGGCGAGCGCGGCGCGTTCCTAGCCAGCAGGAAGCCGGCCGCCGCCAGTGGAACCGTGGTGCGGGCCCCACACCACGGACCTCGGGCTGCCGCCCCCACGCCAGCCAGGCGCTCAATTGCAAGCTCCTATTGCAGCGCAAGTTGCGTCCACGCGCGCGGCGCTGCACGGCACTTGGTCACCCGCGTGCTCAGGGATCCGCACGACCTCCACGCAGGACACCGCACGATGAACCTCAACCGCGACTACTACAGCGACCAGAAGTACTGCAGCCACTGCCAGAAGTACGTCTCGTACCTCATGTCGCTCGACCGCAGCTACTGCATCGAGTGCGGGGAACGAGTGCGCCTCTTCTCGGGCGAGGACTGGTCGGAGTTCAACGAGACGATCACTCGCCAGAAGCCCAAGGGCGGACGCCCGCGCAAGAACGGCAAGGAATCGGCCTGACGCACGCCTGCGGGCGTGTCGACTCGGCCGCGAGGCCCTGTCGAGCGCGCGCAGGAGGACTTGACCGCCGCTCCGCCACCGCATGGCGGATACCGCGACTCTCTCTCCCTCTCACGACTCCCGCGACACTCTCTCCGACTCTGACTCTCTCCGACTCTGACTCTCTCTGTCTCTGTCTCTGTCTCTGTCTCGCCCGACGCAGCCCGCCCGCAAGCGGGCTGCGTCCTTTTCGCCCGGCTCGACGCGAATCGCCTGAGCCCGCGGAGTCAGCGACCGCGCTCGATGCGTCTCCAACGCTCGCCGGCGGCCAGGCGCCGCGCCTGGTCGCCGCGCTCGGCCCAGAAGGCCTCGAGTCGCTTCCAGGCCGCCACGTCCTCGCCGGCGAGCTCCTCGGCGCGCGTCGCCACCTGCGCGGCGAATGCCCCACGCCCATCCAGCGCGTCCAACGCCTGCACGTGCGCCCCCGCGTCGTCCCCCGCAAGCGCGAGCCAACGCCGCGCGGCTGGTTCGGCGCGGCGCGCGTCCCCAAGTCCGTGGTGGAGGAAGGCGCGCTGGCGCGGCAGCTCCGGATCCTCTGGCGCGTACTCCTCGTCGGATTCCAGTTGGCGCAGCCGCGCCGCGGCCGTGGAGAGCTCTTCGAAGCGCGCGCGCTCCCGCTTGGCGGCCTCAGCCTCGCCCTGCTCCTGCAGCACCTGCGCCAGCACGAAGCGCGGCGCGGGATCGAAGGCGTCCAGTTCGACGGCCTTGCGCGCCGCGACCTGCGCGCGCGGCAGGTCGTCCTCGTCGTGCGCGAGGCGCGCCAGCCACGTCCAGGCTTCGACATGCGTCGGCTTGGTCGCGACGACCTCCTCGAGCAGGGCGCGCGCGCGCGCCGTGTCGCCGAGGCGCGCCAGCGACAGGGCCAGCCCGCGCCGCGCTTCGAGGTCGCCTGGCGCCGCGCGCAACACCGCTTCGTAGTGCTCGCGCGCCTCGGCGTGGCGACCGAGCGAGTAGAGCGCGTGGCCGAGCACGCGCGTCTCGCCGACGCGCGCCGGGCACTCCTCGAGGAAGCGGCGCGCGCACGCCACGGCGTCGGTGTGCCGCTGCAGGCGGAAGTGGATCACGGCGCACTGGTGCAGGGCCGGCGGCCAGCCGGGCTCCTCGTCGAGCAACGCGTACAGTTCGACCAGCGCGGCGATCGGCGCGCGGCGCTCCAGCGCTGCCAAGGCCGAGTGGTAGCGCGATGGCAGGTCCTCGGGCCGCAGCGCCTTGGGATCGAAGCTCCTCCAGCGCTGGTCGGCGGAGCGCGGCAGCGTCGCCGGATCGCGCGCCAAGGCGGAGCGCTCGGCCTCGGAGGCGCCGCGCGGGGCGGGCACCTGCTCCGACCGCGTCAGCTGGACCTTGGCGGATGGCTCGACGACGGCGTCCACCGTCGCGCTCGGCGCGGCGCACGTCGCGAAGAGGAGCCACACGAAGGCGCTCACTTGCCCGCTCCGTCCTTCTCGGCTTCGGGCTCGACCACGACCAGCAGTTGGTCGACCTGCGGCTTGGCGACGACCACGGAACGCCCGGAGAGGAAGCGCACCTCCACGCTCTCGATCTCGGCGCAGGCGCCGAGGCCGAAGTGCGCCTCGGCCGGCACCGCGGCCTGGAACCCGCCGCTGGTGCGGATCTCGGCGGCGCGACGCGTCCCGCAAGAGCCGACGAGAACGCGCGCACCGAGCGCGTCCACCTTGCCGCCGGCGAGCTTGGCGCGCACGCGCAAGTGGTGGCGCTCCGCTCCGCGCGGCGCGCGGTTCAGGAGCACGTCGACCGGCCCGTCGAGCCGCGTGGCCACGAGGTCGAGGTCGCCATCGCCGTCGAGGTCGCCAGCGGCGCAGGCGCGCGAGACGCGCGCACCGGGAAGCAGCGGCGATTCGGCGAAGCGCGACTTGCCGTCGTTCAAGAGGAGCTGCGCGCGCTGGGCGTAGCTCGTGTCGGTGCCGGGCAAGTCCGCCTGCGGGTAGACGTGGCCGTTGAACACGGCGAGGTCAAGGTCGCCGTCGAGGTCGAAGTCGTGCATCGAGGCGCCCCAGCCGAGCAGCGGGATGCTCGGCCCGCTGATGCCAGCCGCCATGCCCCGATCGCGGTAGCCGCCGCTCTTCGTCGAGCAGTAGAGCGGAGTCGCCTCGCCGCTGAACACGGTCACGTAGAGGTCGTCGCGCAGGTCGCCGTTCACGTCTCCAGCCGCGATGCCCATGGCTGCCATCTCGCGCCCGTTGGCGTCGTGCGAGACGCCGCGCGCGAAGGCGACTTCGCGGAAGGCGCCCTTGCCGTCGTTCTCCCACAGGAAGTTGGGCATCGAGTCGTTGGCGACGAACAGGTCCGTGTCGCCGTCCGCGTCGTGGTCGAGTGCCATGACGCCGAGTCCATAGCTGGGCGCCTGCGCGCCGATCCCCGAATCCCGCGTAGCGTCGACGAAGGTCCCGTCGCCGCGTCCCTTGAAGTAGCGATCGGACTGGGGCGCCAGCCCTTCGGGCCCGCACATCACGGCGTGCCCCTTCCAGCGGCAGGCGCCGCTGGCGCGGGACTTGACGGACTTGGTGGAGAACTCGAGGTACCGCACGACGTACAAGTCCAGCGCGCCGTCCGCGTCGGCGTCGAACAGCGCGGCGCTGGTCGACCAGTCTCCCGGCTCACCGAGTCGCGCCGACTCGCGCCAGCCTTGCGCCGCGTTCAAGAGGACGCGCACTTGCCCCTGGTCGGTCAAGACGAGGTCGAGCCGCCCGTCCCCATCGACATCGCCCGTCGCGCCGCCCGAACCCAGGCGCAGGGACGGCAAGGCCCAGCGCTCGCCACCGGGCGCGAAGGTCCCGTCGCCCTTGCCGAGGAACAGGCGCGCGGGTCGCCCGGGCTCGCCGGCTTCGGCCGCCTCGACCGTGGATCCGTCGACCAGCACGCAGTCGAGCACGCCGTCGCCGTCGAAGTCGCCGAGCAGCACGCCGCCGCCGTTGACCTCCGCGATCCAGTCCTTGCCAGCGCCGCCATAGGCGAACTCCACGCCGGGCAGCGCGCGCGCCGAGGCGTCCTCGAACAAGGGTGGCGTCGTCGATTGCGTCGCCTGGAGGAGGAGCGGAACCAGCATGCCTCCCCGAGTCTAGGCCGCGCGGGCGGCGCGCGCCACGAGCCGCACGCGACCTTTGCATGCCGCCCGGCCGCCTCGTTCGGCTCCCGGACGCGTGGCGGCTGGGTGGGGCGCCTCGCGGAACGCGACGGGCCGCGCCGGCGATCCGGCGCGGCCCGTCTGTCAAGTCTACTTGACACCCGCCGTACGGCGGGCGCCGCCGGTCAGGGGGCCCAGGCCACCGAAAGCCCGTTCGTCAGGTTGAAGGTCTCCGCCGCGCAGTAGGCGGCCGCGTTGCGGTACCACGCCTGGTAGGTGCGCGTCCCGGGCGCGGTGACGTAGAAGCTGATCGGCAGGTCGACGGCGTCTGGGTAGCTGGACGCGCCGGACGAGTTCACCTTGGCGCCGAGGCGCACGACCGTGCCCGCGGCGCAGCGCAATCCGTCGCCGAAGACGGAGCCGAGGCCGCCGTTCTGCTGGGTGGTGCCCTGGAAGTACAGCGCGGTGCTGTTCGCCATGGCCGTGCCGCGCAGCTGGAAGCCGTCGTTCGTGAGGCTCGGGTTGCCGGCTCCGCGCAGCGTGCCCGCCGTGCCCAGCGAGTTGAGGCAGCCGGCGTTGGCGCCGGCCGGCGAGGCGTTGCCGCACGGGCAGGCCGCGCCGGAGCCGTCGCCGAAGCAGAACGGTGTGCCAGACGAGAAGGCCAGGTCGCCGGTGGCGACGACCGCGTAGCCGCACGGCCCCTGCGGCACCGACGTGCCCAGCACGCGGATCGTCCACGCGCCGGGCAGCGGCGAGTTGAAGGTCGCGCGCTCCACGTTGTTGATGGCGTCGGCGGTGCCGCCCGTCGTCGACGCGCCGGAGGCGTAGACGTTGCCGCGGTACAGCGTGCCGTTGGGCGCGACCACCTCGAGGTTGAGGTTGTTCACCGCCGCGTTGGTGGCGTTGACCGCGCCCGCGAAGTCGGTGAAGGCCATGGTGATCTCGAGCGGGAGCGCGGAAGTAGCCACGTCGATCGTGTACGTGCGCGTGGCGCCGGTCGCCACGCCGCTGGCGCGACGCACGTCGACCAGCCACATGCGGCCCGGGTCGCCCGGCAGGCGCAGCGTCTCGTCGAGCACGATGCGGCCCCAGCCTTCCGTGTTGTTCGGGACCGTGCCCGCGACGCCGGTCATGTCCTGGCAGGTGTTCAGCAGCGTGGCCTTGACCAGCGCCGCGGTCGGCGTGAGCGCATCGGCCGCGTTGGCCGCGCCGGAGGGGTAGTACCCGGCCAGGTAGTACTGGCGCACCAGGGCCGCCGCGGCGGTCGCCGCCGGGCAGGCCATGCTGGTGCCCGTCAACGAGCTGGTGCCGCAAGCCGCGGTCGACGACGACACGATGTTGGTGCCGGGCGCGAACAAGTCGGGCTTGCGCCGGCCGTCCGAGGTCGGGCCCACGCCGCCGCCACCCTTGTTCGTGTACGACGCTCCGTTGAGCGCGTTGCCGACCGCCAGCAGGTTCTTGGCGTTCTCGGGGTTCTTCAGCGTGGACAGGTTCGTCTCGGCGAACAGCACGAGGTTGTCCTCGTTGGTCCACATGAACGCGTCGATCGCGTTGCAGTGCGAGTTGTACGCGGTCGTGCCGTCGTTGCCCCACGAGTTGGTGTGCACGCGCGCGCCGTTGGTGCGGTGCGTCGTGGCGAGCGAACTCCACGCCGCGGCCGAGTAGTTGTTGCTGTGCGCGATCTTGGCGAGGTACGCGAGGCCGCGGTTGGCGGTCGATCCGTTGACGGGCTGCGAGTCCCCCGCCGCCGTGCCCGCCGTGTGCGTGCCGTGCAGGTCGGCCGCGCCCGTGCCGGAGGTGTAGACGATCTTCCTGTGGCTCGGGCCGATGGGGTTGGCCGGGTCGGAGAAGTAGCAGGAGCCAGTGGCGATGGCGCCATCCATGTGGCCGATGACCTGGCCCTCGCCGCGCAGTCCGGCGTCCCACAGCCGCCGACTGTTCGTGGTGGCGGTCTGCACCGACCAGGTCATGGTGGTGTTGCGGCTGGTGACGATGCTCTCGGGTTCGACCCATTGCAGGTCGGCGAGACGCGCGAGTTCCTGCGCGAGGCCGGGACGCGACGGAACGAGGAGCAGCCAGCGTCCGACCTGTTCGTGCTGCTCGGCCACTTCGACGCCCAGCGACTCGACCTGCGCGCGCAGCGTCTCGACGGGGATGCCGGCGAAGCCGAGCACGGCGAGCCGCGCGGGCGCCGCGCCGGCGAGGAGCTCGGGTTCGATGCGCCAGGCGGGATGCAGCGGCGAGGACCACGCCACGAGGCCCGCTGCGGCGCCGGCGTCGACCATGGCGGCGCTGCCGCGCACGATCCAGGCGCGGTTGGGGATGTAGTCCATCAACTCGAGGCCCAAGGCGCGCAACGCGAGCTTGTTCTCCTCGTCGATCTCCGCGGCGAGCTGGACCACGAAGTAGCGCGCGTCGGCGCGCTCGGCCAGCAGCTCGGACGCGATGTTCGGTCCGTCCAGGCGCGTGTCGAAGCCGCCGTGGCGCAGCGAGAGCCAGCGCGGGGACAGGGCCAGCGCGTTGGCCTCCTCGAAGGCCAACGAGCGCGGCGGCTCGAGCTGGGACTGGCGAGCCTCGACGGGGACCGAGGAGAACAGCGCCAGTCCGAGGACCAGCGACGGCAGGGTGGATTGCATGGGAGTCATGTGTGCTGGGGGGATCCGGGAGGGCGAGGCTCGGTTCGCGGGGGACGTTACGCCCGCCGCGGGATGGAGGCGCCGCCTGCGCGGAGCCTTGCAGGCGACGATTCGGGCAAGCCGTGCGTGGGTTCTACGCGCGCGAGCGCGGGAGGATGGTGTTCCGTTGGTCGCGACGCCCCGCTCAGGGCGCCCAGGCCACCGACAAGCCGTTCGTGAGGTTGAAGGTCTCCGCCGCGCAGAAGGCCGCCGCGTTGCGGTACCAGACCTGGTAGGTGCGCGTGCTGCCGGGGGGGACCGCGCCGCGCACGGAGACGGCGGGATCGCCGGCGCCGGGGAAGGTCGACTGGCCCGCGGCGTTGACCTTCGTGCCGAGGCGGATCACGGATCCGGCGGCGCAGCGCAAGCCGTCGCCGAAGACGGTGCCGAGGCCCGCACCGGCCTGGGTCGTGCCTTGGAAGTAGAGCGCCGAGCTGTTCGCCATGGCGGAACCACGCAGCTGCAGGCTGTCGGCGGCGATGCTGGCGACGCCGGAACCGCGCAGGGCGCCCGCCGTGCCGAGCGAGTTGAGGCAGCCGGCGTTGGCTCCGGCCGGCGAGGCGTTGGCGCACGGGCAGGCGGCGCCCGAACCGTCGCCGAAGCAGTACGGCGTGCCGGTGTCGGTCGCGGGCAAGACGAGCGTGGGCAACGCGACCATGGTCGTGTTGCCGCTCCAGTCGACGAAGCGCAACTGGCGCGCGATGCCGGTGCCCGCGCCCGGCGCGGGCGCCGAGGTGGCGAAGCGGTACTGCTGTCCGCCCTGGTGCAGTCCCTGCGCGCTGGTCCACGCGCCGGCGTCGACCACGAGGTTGGCGGAGCCGCCCTGGTCGTTCGTGACGAGGTACGAACCCGGCACGACGCAGCCCACGACCAGAGTCGCGCCCGGGGCGACGTTGCCGGACCACTGGCGCGGACCGGAGACCAGCACGAAGGCAGCGGCCGCGCCGTCGTTGCGCAACGACAGCAGCGTGCCAGCGGGCGCGTTCGCGGGCAGCGGCAACGACGCGCCGTTGAAGCCCACGACCACCTCGTTGGTGGCGGCTTGCACCGGGATCGACTCGATCCAGCCGCGCACGTAGTTCACTCCGTCGTCGAGCACCTGGTCGCGGATCTTGGCCTTGGCGATCCACGGACCGGCTCCGGCCGCCGAGGAGTCGGCCTGCAGCGCGACGACCACCGGCGGGCGGCCGTCGATGGCTCCCGTGTTGCGGTAGAACTTGTTCGTGAACACGCCCGACTCGCCCTGCACGGAGATGATGTCGTGGCGGCCGTCGTTGTTCAGGTCCGCGATGGCGAGGTCGAGCGTCGAGTCGGATTGGGCCTGGATGACGGCGGCGAGCGTCATCGTGCCCGCGCCGTTGTTCGCGTAGATCTTCTCGCTGGTCCCGAGCGACCCCACGACCACGTCGTAGTCCCCGTCGACGTCGTGGTCGAACAGCGCGATCTCGTTGTCGTCGTCCGCGCCGTAGGTCTGCTGCTGCGTGTAGGTGAACGCGCCCGTGGAGACGTTGCTGCGCAACGTGCCCTCGGCGAAGCCCGCGATGGACACGAACACCAGGTCGAGGTCGGCGTCTCCGTCAAGGTCGCCCAGGTCGACCTCGTAGGTGTTGCCCGAGGCGCTGGCGATCAGGTTCGAGCGGTCCGTGAAGGCGCCCGTGCCGTCGTTGGTCATCAAGTAGTGCGCGCTGCTGGCGGTCGTGCCCTTGTTCGAGCCGAGGAAGTCGATGTCCCAGTCGCCATCGAGGTCGGCGAACTGCACGTCCATCTGGCCGCGCTTGAGCGGCGCGGTGCTCGCGAAGGTCGCGTCCTCGACGAAGAAGCCGGCCCCGTTGTTGCGATACAGGCGCGGGCGGCGCGTCGTCGTCGACGAGGTGTTGTAGGCGTCGTTGAGCATCACGTCGAGGTCGCCGTCGTCGTCGATGTCGCCGAAGGCGGCGCCACCCGAGTTGAGCAGCGTGGTGAAGCCGCGCGCGGAACCCTCGAAGTCGAAGTAGCCCGGCTGCGCCGCGCCGCGGTTCATGTAGAGGAACGGCAGCTGCGTCGAGAAGGCGTTGGCGAACAACGCGTCGGTCCAGCCGTCGCCATCGAGGTCGCCCGTCGCCACTCCCTTGGCGTTCGACGAGTGCGTGCCGAGGCGCGCGATCGACTCGTCGACGATCGTCCAGCTCTGGCCTTGGACGTGCTGGTTGATCCACAGCCGATTCTGGCGCTGGGTGCCCGCCGTGGCGAAGCCGTCGCCGTCGGCCACGAAGATGTCGAGGTCGCCATCCTGGTCGACGTCGGCGCACTCGACCCCCTCGCTCCAAAAGGCCGTGCCGGGGAAGGCGGTGACCTGCTGGAACTGCTGCGAGCGGGCGGAGGCGGCGAAAAGGACCGGCAGCGCCAGTCCCAGGAGGGGCTTTTTCATGGGGACTCGTCGGGGAGGGGGCCGCGGCCTCGCGGGAGGCGTCGGGGCGGCCCAGCCAAAGTTTGGCCCAAGCTACCCCTGCAGGCGGCGTCGCGGGGCTTCTGGGACGGGAAAGGCGCCTGTTTTGCTCCCTGGAACCCGTCTCCAGGCCTCCCGAGGCGGGTGCGCGCCCTGCGCCAGCCCCTGCGACGGGCGCATGGGCTAGAGTGGCTGCGCGTGCGCAACCGCCTGCAGGAAGCCCGTTTGATGCTGCTCGTGTCGCCGGAACTGGCTCCCGACGGCGAGCTCCTCGAGCGCGTGGCCGCCGCCCTGCCCCATGTGGACGTGCTGCAGGCGCGGCCAAAGGACCCGCGCACGCAGCCCTCGCTCCGTGCGCCCGCCCCGGCGCGCGCGACCTTCGACCTGGCTCGCGGGCTGCTGCGGCTGGTGCGGGAGCGCCGTTCGGAAGCGCTGGTGCTGGTCGACGACCGGGTCGACGTGGCGCGCGCGCTGCTGGACGAGGGCTTGGCCGGCGTCCATCTGGGCGCCGACGACTGCCCGGTGGAGGTGGCGCGCGCGCACCTCGGCGACGAGGCGCTGGTCGGCTTGTCGACGCACTCCTTCGAGGACGTGCTGGCGGCGATCGAGCGCGACGTCGACTACCTGGGCTTCGGGCCGGTGCACGCCACCGCCACCAAGGGCTACGCGCGAGGATTGGGCTCCACCGCGGCGTGGCTGGCGGGCGAGGCGAGCCCCTTGCCGGTCTTCCCCATCGGCGGCATCGACGCCTCGAACGCCGTCGAGCTGGCGCGCGTGGGCCGCGCCTGCGTGGGCTCGGCCATCCTCGCCGCCGACGATCCGGCGGCCGCCGCGCGCGCCATCCGCGCCGCGCTGGAGTCCGGCGACTGAGGGAGGCGCACCTGTCAAGCGCGCTTGACAGATTGCCTCCATCTCACAGGATCAGCATGGCGTCGCCGTAGCTGTAGAAGCGGTAGCCCTCGCGCGCGCACTCCTCGTAGGCGGCCAGCACGCGCTCGCGGCCCGCGAAGGCCGAGACGAGCACGAGGAGCGTGCTGCGCGGCAGGTGGAAGTTCGTGAACAGCGCGTCGCAGGCCGCGAAGCGCGAGCCCGGCCGCAGGAAGATGCTCGTGCGGCCGGATCCGGCAACCAGCGTCCCGTCCGGACGCGCGCACGACTCGAGCACGCGCGCGCTGGTCGTGCCCAAGGCGACCACGCGCGAACCGCGCGATCTGGCGCGCGCCGCGGCGGCCACGCACTCCTCCCCCAGCACGTAGTCCTCGGCGTGCATGCGGTGCTCGTCCAGGTGCTCGCACTCGACGGCGGCGAACGTGCCGAGCCCGACGTGCAAGGTCAGGCTGGCGCGCTCGATTCCCGACTCGGACAGGTCCTCGAGCAGCCGCGGCGTGAAGTGCAGGCCCGCCGTGGGCGCGGCGATGGCGCCGCGCGACTTGGCGAAGATCGTCTGGTAGCTGGCGCGATCGGCGGCGGGATCCAGCTCCGCGCCGCGACTCTTCAGGATGTAGGGCGGCAAGGGCATGCGCCCGTGGCGCTCGAGCAGCTCCTCCAGGTCGCCGTCGCAAGCGAGCTCGACCACGGTCTCGCGTCCGTCGCGGCCCAGCACCTTGGCGCGCAAGGCTCCCTCCTCGAGCTCGAGCAGCTCGCCGGGCGCGAGCTTGGCGGCCGGCTTGGCCAACGCGCGCCACGACGCGGGAGTCGGTCCCTTGTCGACGAGGAGCAACTCGACCTTGCCGCCGCTCTTGCGCCGACCCACGAGGCGCGAGGGCCGCACCCGCGTGTCGTTCGCCACCAGCAAGTCGCCAGCGCCCAGGTGGCGCGGCAGGTCGCGCACGCTGGCGTGGACCAGCGCCGACGACGCGCGGTCGAGCACGCACAAGCGCGCCGAGTCGCGTGGCTCGGCCGGCTGGCGCGCGATCTGCTCCTCGGGCAGGTGGTAGTCGAAATCGGCGAAGCGCACGCCTAGAAGATGCGCGCCCGACGGGCCGCGGTCGAGTGCGCGGAACTCGCGCCCGCCTCATCCCGGCGCGTGAAGCCCCCTCGGAAGGGCTCCAGGAGCGGCCCTACGCTCTGAAAGGAAGCCGTAATACTCCCTTGTGCCCACTGAGAAAGGGGCCGCGACAGCCGTAGATACAGGCGTGCGATCGATGAGGTCGCACCAAGCCGCGCGCCGCACCCGGGGGGGCTGCGGCGCGCGGTCGGACCCGGCCGGCGCGATCAGGGAGAGGACTCGCGTCGGCCGGGGCACCGCTTGCCTTGGATCCGCCTCCACCGCGGGGCGTGGCGAGCGACGACCACCGGAGCACACGCCGCGCGCGCGACGCGCGCGGCCAACGCACACATCCCGCCCGTCGTGGGCGCCATCTGGAACGCAGTCGCTCCGCGACGACGATCCCATGGCGACGACGGGTCGCAGGGAGTGCAGACATCCGGCCGCCGAGCCTCGCTCGGCGGCCGGGTGCATTTCCACGGCTGGTTCCCCCACTCGCCCCGAGGCCCTCCCACCCGCGACGGCGACGCTTCGCGCTGGTACGACCGGCGCGCGCGCCGCGCACCGTGCCC
>JBEBCR010000175.1:0-14048 GCA_041157565.1 Planctomycetota bacterium
CGTCGGCCGCGTCCGGCAGGTGCACGAGGAGTTCGAGGCGCGATGGCGGCCCGCCGAGCGGGCTTCGGTGCAGCGCGAGAAGCGCGAACTCCAGCAGCGGCTCGCCGACTGCGCCGCGCTCTGCATCGCCGGCGGCCACATCGCCGTGCTGCTGCACCGCCTGCGCCTGTTCGACGTGCTCTTGCTGCACGGCGACCGGCCGGTGGTCGCGTGGTCGGCTGGAGCGATGGCCTTGTGTGAGCGCATCGTGCTGTTCCACGACCTGTCGCCGCAGGGCGGCGGCTGCACCGAGGTCATGGAGGCGGGCTTCGCCCTGCTGCCCGACCTCGTCGCGCTGCCGCACGCCAAGAAGCGCGTCGACGTCGGCGACCCGCGCAACGTCCAGTTGTTCGCCCGGCGGTTCGCGCCGGCGATGTGCGTGCTGCTCGACGACGGTTCGCGCATCGACTGGAACGGCGCGCGCTGGTCGGCGCACCCTGGCACGCACCGTCTCGGCGAGGAAGGCTGGGTCGAGGAGGCTGGCGCATGAGCCTGCTGCAGCGCATCGAGGACGCGGTGGCGCGCGGCCTGCACGCCGTGGAGGAGCTGATCGCGACGACCGAGTTCCCGCACGTCGAGGGCCGCTCGGTGACGTTCCTGTTCCGTGGCGAGGCCCAGGAGGTCACGCTGCAGCACTGGATCCACGGCCTGCCCGGCGCGCTGCCGTTCCGCCGGCTGCGCCACGGCGAGGTCTGGGTGCTGCAGCTCGACCTGCCGCCGAAGTCGCGCATGGAGTACAAGATCGGCGTGTCGATGTTCGGCCGCGGCGTGATGCTGCGCGATCCGCTGAACAAGCACACCGCGCGCGACCCGTTCGGGGCCAACTCGGTGGTCTACGGCGAAGGCTACAGCCCGCCGGAGTGGAGCCTCGAGGACCCCGAGGCGCGCAAGGGCACGATCGAGGACCGCTACGTCGACAGCAAGGTGTTCGGCGACTGGCGGCCGATCAAGGTCTACCGCCCCGCCCGCTTCCGGCAGACGCGTCGCTACCCGCTGCTCGTCGTGCACGACGGCTTCGACTACCTCGGTTTCGCCAGCCTGCAGCAGGTGCTCGACAACCTCATCCACCGGCAGGAGATCCCGCCGCTGATCGCGATCCTGACGCAGGCCAACGACCGCATGCGCGAGTACGCGGCGGATCCGCGGCAGGCGGACTACCTGGTCAAGGACCTCGTGCCGCAGATGGAGCAGATCCTGCCGCTCGTCCGCGAGCCGTCGGCGCGCGCGGTGATGGGGGCGAGCTTCGGCGCCGTGTCGTCGCTGTCGGCGGCGTGGCGGCACCCTGGCTACTTCGGCAAGCTGCTGCTGCAGTCGGGCTCGTTCGTCTTCACCGAGATCGGCGACCACGACCGCGGTCCGGTCTTCGACCCGGTCGTCAAGTTCGTCAACGAGTTCCGCAGGGCGCCGGGCAAGCCGGCCGACAGCGTCTTCGTGTCGTGCGGCGTCTACGAGTCGCTGATCTACTACAACCGCTCGCTGATGCCGCTGCTCTCGAAGTCGGGCATGGTCGTGCGCTTCAGCGAGAGCCACGACGGCCACAACTGGGAAAACTGGCGCGATCGCTTGCGCGAGGGCCTGTCGTGGCTGTTCCCCGGTCCGTTGTGGATGGTGTACGAATGACGCGCGAGGTCCGTCCATGAGCCGCGTCCGGCGCGGCGAGGTCGAGCCGCGCATCCTCGACGGACGCGGCTTCGCCTTGGCCGACCACGATCCCGCCGCGCGCCTCGCCGACGCCGAGGAACGCCTCGAGAAGGGTGTCGCGCGCCTCGCGAAGTTGCAGTCGCGCTTGTGGGCGCAGGATCGCTGGTCGGTGCTGCTCGTGTTCCAGGGCATGGACGCCTCCGGCAAGGACGGCGTCATCAAGCATGTCTTCCGTGGCGTCGATCCGCTGGGTTGCGAGGTGACGGCCTTCAAGGCGCCGCACGCCGAGGAGCTCGACCACACATGGTTGTGGCGCGTCGTGAAGCGCCTGCCCGAGCGTGGCCGCATCGGCGTGTGGAACCGCAGCCACTACGAGGAGGTCGTGGCGGTGCGCGCCAACCCGCGGCTCCTCGCGGGGCAGAAGCTGCCGGCCGAGGTGGTCGGGCCGCGCCTGTGGGACGAGCGCCTCGAGGACATCGTCGCCTTCGAGCGGCACTTGGCGCGCAACGGCGTGCTCGTCGCCAAGTTCATGCTGCACGTGTCCAAGGACGAGCAGCGGCGCCGCCTGCTGGAGCGCATCGAGGATCCGGCCAAGAACTGGAAGTTCTCGCTCTCCGACCTCGAGGACCGCGCGGCGTGGGACGCGCACCACGCGGCCTACGAGCAGGCGATCCGCGCCACGGCGGCCGCGCACGCGCCGTGGTGGGTGGTGCCCGCCGACGACAAGCCCTCGGCGCGGGCCTTGGTGGTCGAGGCGGTGGTCGAGCTGCTCGAGGGCCTCGACCTGGCCCTGCCCGCGGCCGGGGGCGCCAAGCGCGCCGAGCTCGAGGAAGGCCGCCGGCGGCTCGGCGCCGAGGGTTGAGCCGGACCAGCGCCCCGCCGCGCTAGACTGTGCGCGGCGCGCGCGCCCCGCGCCCGCCGCAAGAGACCACATGGCCGAGACCACCCGCCGCATCGGACTGTCGCTGGGCGCCGACTTGTGCTGGCCCAAGTGCTACGAGGACATCCTGGCGCGCCTCGACCTGCGCCTGAAGCTCGGCAAGGAGACGGTGCGCTTCGCCTGCGAGCGCGTGCGCATCGAGCCCTACGACCTGTCCGAGCCGTGCGGCTGGGACCTCGTCGTCGACCGGCTGACGCATTGGTACCCGTTGCGCCGCGAGTGGATCAAGAAGGCGATCCTGCTCGACGGCTTGTACGTGTTCAACAACCCGTGGGCCGTGCAGTCGATGGAGAAGCACACGACCTACGCGGCCCTGATGCGCCTCGGGATCCCGATCCCGCGCACGTTGATGATCCCGCCGCGCGAGTACGACGAGAAACCCGACCTCAAGGTCACGCTGCAGCGCTACGCGAACCTGTTCGACCTGAAGGCCCTGGGGGACAAGGTCGGCTACCCGAGCTTCGTCAAGCCCTACGACGGCGGCGGTTGGCAGGGCGTCGTCAAGGTCGACGACGCCAACGAGCTGAAGAAGGCCTACGACGCCTCCGGCAAGTCGATCCTGCACCTCCAGGCGGGCGTGGTGCCGTACGAGCGCTTCGTGCGCTGCATCGGCTTCGGCGCCCAGACGCGCGCCATCCTCTACGATCCCTCGCAGCCGCTGCACGGGCGCTACACGAACGAGAATGGCTTCCTCTCGGCCGAGGACCAGCGCCTGCTCGAGGACATCACGCTGACGATCAACGCGTTCTTCGGCTGGGACTTCAACAGCTGCGAGGCGTTGTTGAAGGACGGCACGTGGTGGCCGATCGACTTCGCCAATCCCTGCCCGGACAGCCAGGTGACCTCGCTGCACGCGCACTTCCCGTGGCTCGTCAAGAGCTACCTGCGCTGGAGCCTCTACTGCGCGGCGACCAGGCGGCCGATGCGCGCCCTGCCGGCATGGGACGAGTGGTTCGCGCTCTCCGAGGAGGGCGGCGACTGGAAGCAGAAGGCCGCGCGCTTCGGCAAGAAGGCGCGCGCGCACTTCGCCGAGGACGACTTCCGCTCGTTCTGCGAGACGCACCTGCCGCACCTCGACGAGGTGGCGAACGACTACTTCGGCACGGAATCCGCGCGCGAGGCGGTGCGCGCCAAGGTGGCCGCGTTGTACCCCGCGCACGAGGTCGAGCCGTTCACGCAGCACTTCTGGCAGGCGATCCAGGGTTGGCGCGCGGACGACAAGGCCGAGCGCGCCGCGGCCGCGGCCGCGCCGAAGAAGCCCGCCAAGGCCGCCGCCAAGAAGACTTGACGCGCGCCGGCGGCTCGGCGCGCGCCGCGCCACCGGCCCGACCCACGCACCCGACATGACGAAGGACCACTCGAGTTGGCGCAGCGAGCGCCTGGACGACGCCGAGGTGCGCTTGACGCGCTGGGGCGTCGTGGGGACCCCCGTGCTGCTCTTCCCGACCGCCGCCGGCGACTCGGAGGAGTGCGAGCGCATGAAGATGGTCGACGCGCTGGCGCCGCTGCTCGCCGAGGGCCGCATCAAGCTGTACTCGGTCGACTCGGTCGCCGGCCGCTCGTGGCTCGACAAGGAGACGCCCAAGCACCAGGCCGCGCGCATGCAGAACCGCTTCGACGCGTTCGTGGTGCACGAGGTCCTGCCGGCGATCCGCGTCGACTGCCGCACGAGCGCCCTCGACATCCTCGTCGCCGGCGCCTCGATCGGCGCGTACAACGCCCTGGCCTCGATCTGCCGCCACCCGGACCTGTACGCGGCCGCCATCTGCTTGTCGGGCACCTACGACCTGCAGAAGAAGTTCATGGACGGCGAGGGGACGCACGACTCGTACATCAGCTCGCCGCTGCACTTCCTGCCGCACATGCAGGAGGGCGAGCACCTGGCGCGGTTGCGCGAGCGGTTCATCCTGCTGGCGCACGGCAAGGGCCGCTGGGAGAGCCCGGAGGAATCGTGGCGCGTGGCCGACGCGCTGGGCGCGCGCGGCGTGCCCAACCGGGTCGACGAGTGGGGCACCGAGTGGGACCACGATTGGCCGACGTGGCGCAAGATGCTGCCGCAGTACCTCGGCGAGTTCGTCGAGAAGCTCGCCGAGCGGCGCAAGCTGGCCCCGCAGGCCGCCACGAGCCTGGCCAGCGGCGCCGCCTCGAAGGGCAATCCAGCCGCGGCGTCTGGTGCGGCGACCACCCCCAAGTCGCCCCAGCCTGGCGCGGGCGTCGCCGGCCAGGACGAGCAAGGGACGACCAAGTCCGCTGCCAAGTCCAGGTCTGCCAAGAAGTCGCGCTGACGCGCCTCGGCGCCGCATCCGCCCGAAAAAGAAAACAGCCCCGACCTTGCGACCGGGGCTGTGGCTCGATGGGAACTTCGCGGACGAAGGATCTTGCCAATGAGAAAGTACCCCGAGGGGAACGGAGTGCAGCCTCCTTCGAATAGAAAGTTCGTAAAAGACGACGCGGTCAATGGTCGCTTAAGGGAATATCGGCCGGGGTCGGTGGCGGGTGGGGGGGTGGTTTTCAGGGACGAGCATGGTGCAAGCGTATGTCATGAAGAGACTTAAGGCCGTGATTAGGGGGCCTGAGCCGCGCTGGCTGCGTCAGTCCGCAGGTCTCGTGACCTGCCTGCTCGTCGCGTGCGTCGCGGGACCGGCGAGCTCCGTCGCCGACGAGGCAGCGCGCCCGCCGAACGTCCTTTTGGTGTGCGCCGACGACCTGGGCCTTGGGGAGCTCGGCTGCCAAGGGCAGACGCGCATCGCCACGCCGCACATCGACGCCCTCGCTGCGCGCGGACGCAGGTACGCGCAGGCCTACAGCGGCGCGCCGGTGTGCGCGCCTTCGCGTTGCATGCTCCTCACGGGGCGCTCCAGCGCGATGGCGCAGGTGCGCGACAACCGCGAGCTCCCGGGCGAGGGACAGCAGCCGCTCGTCGCGGGCACGCCCAACCTGGCGCGCGCCTTGCGGGCGCAGGGCTACGCCACGGCGCTCGTCGGCAAGTGGGGACTCGGTCCCGTCGGATCCAGCGGCGACCCGCGCGCGCAGGGCTTCGAGCGCTTCTTCGGCTACGCCTGCCAGCGCCACGCGCACGACCACACGCCGGCATGGTTGTGGGAGGACGAGCGCAGGGTCGAGCTCGCGCCCGGAACGTACGCGCCCGACCTGTTCCTCTCCCGCGCGCTCGACTTCGTGCGCACGCGCGGCGACGAGCGTCCGTTCTTCCTCATGTACGCCACGACCATCCCGCACATGGCGCTCGAGGTGCCGGAGGATTCGCTGGCCGAGTACCGCGGCCGCTTCGAGGAGACACCGTACGCCGGCGGCAAGGGCTACACCCCGCATCCGACGCCGCGCGCGGCCTACGCGGCGATGATCACGCGCTTCGACCGCGACCTCGGCGCGTTGCTGGCCGAACTCGAGCGACGCGGGGAGCTCGGGCGCACCATCGTCCTCGTGACGAGCGACAACGGCGCGACCCACGACGTGGGCGGCGCCGACACCGCGTACTTCGCCTCGACCGGCGGCTTGCGCGGCAGGAAGGGCAGCCTGCACGAGGGCGGCTTGCGCGTGCCGCTGGTCGTGGCCGGACCGCGCGTCGCGCCGGGCGTGTCGCAACGCGTCGTCGTGGGATGGGACATCCCCAACACGATCCTGGAGCTGTGCGGCGCTCCGCCGCTGGCGGGCGAAGGCGTCTCGCACGCCGTGGAGCTCGCCGGCGGATCCCAGGCGCCACGCGGGCCGATCGCGTGGGAGTTCCCCGGCTACGGCGGACAGCGCGCGGCGCGCATCGGCGATTGGAAGGTGGTCCAGCGGGGGCTCGCGCAGCGGAGGGATGCGCCGATCGAGGTGTACGACCTGGGGCGGGATCCGGGGGAGACGCGGGATTTGGCGGGAGAGCGGGGGGATGTGGTGGAAGTGGCGAAGGGGTTGTGGACCACGACCACGCCAAGCAACGTCGACGGCGGCTCGCGGTGAACGTGACGCACGCTGCGCGCCAGCCCGAGCGCGCCGCGCAGCGTTCACGGCCGCGCATGCAAGACCGCGGCACCATCCAGGGGATGATGCCGCGGTCTTGCATGCAGGCCTTGGTCGCGCGACGCGTCGAGTCCAGCACCTACTGGCAAGGCTGCAGGCGCACGCCATCGGTGAGGTTGAAGCCCGCCCCGGGAATGGAAGCCTGCCGGTACCAGGCTTGGAAGTACCGCGGCGAGCCAGCGTTGATCTGCTGCAGCAGCGGATCGCCGGCGAGCAAGGCCACGTCGACCTGTCCCGACTGCGTGTTGGCGACGCCGAGTCGCACGATCGTGCCACCGACACAACGCACGCCATTGCCGAAGGGCGCTTGCGCCTGCGTGGTTCCGGCGTAGACGAGGCATGGGACGTTCGGCGGCAGGGCGTACGCGGTCACGAGCGCACCACCGAGGATCGGCCTGGCCGCGATGCGCGCCTGGGTGGTGGTGCAGTAGTTCTGCGCCACGGGCACCGCCGCGGCCTGCGACATGATGTAGGAGTGCGCTTCGTTGGTGTTGAAGTTCCAGTACGTGATCACCTGCACTCCGTGCGAGGGAGGCAGCTGCTGCGTGGCGAGGTTCTTGGCCTGCTGCAGGGCTGCTGCGGGCAAGGTCTCCGAACTGCAGGGGATCCCCCCGCGTTGCGCCACCACGTACGCGGAGGCGGTTCCCGGGTTGCAGGACGTGAGCACGCCATTCACCCAACAGCACCAGCCGGATTGGGCTCGCGTGGGCATGTCGAGCTCGACCATGGCCTGCGCGACCGCGATGTGGTCCGACGCGGGCAAGCCGCCCGGGTGGAGGGTCGCCAGGGACTGGGTCACATGGTTGGCGAAGATGGTTGCGTAGTCGGGCTGTGAGCCTTGGCGGGCCTGCGCGTGCGTGGCGACGAGCGCGCAGATGCAAGCCAACGACTTGGCGAGATGGAGGAGATGTTGCATGGGTGTGTTGCGCGGGTTTGGAGCCGGGCGGTGGTGCCTCGGCGGTGATGCAAGCGCGTGGGGGAGGTGGATCTCGCGCGGGAAACGCGAATTCCGATGCTGGTCCCTGTCGCTGTGCGCGATTTCCTCGAGCCTAGGGCCGATTTGTCGAGGAAATCGGGCCTAAACGCCACGCGCGGAGCGCGACGCGCGTCCTATTTCCAATAGGGTGCGTGCACTCGAGCGCCCTCAGGCTCGCAGGATCGGCTCGCTGCCCCCCCCCTGTGCGGCTCCATGAACGCCCTGGAGGCGCTTTCCTGCAACGCGAGCTGCGACAGGTCTCGCGAGTCGTGGCGTCGCGCCCGCGCGGTTGCTTGGGAGCTTCGCGCGTCGTCGACACGTCGCTTCGCGCCACGCGGACTCCGCCGGCGCGGGGCAACCTGCGACGCCTGGTCGCCGGTGGACTCGGCCATCGCGCGCGGGATCGCGCCAAGGGCGCCTCGCCACGGGCGTTGGCATCCATCTCCTTGGCCGTGCGTGGCCGTCCCCAGCCCTCGGGTTGGCGCGCCTCTGAATGAGGCTGGACGCGCGGGTGGGCTCTTGCGTGGCGGCTGGTGGCGATATTCCCGCCGTCAACTGCTCGCGTAGCGCACAACGAACGGGACCAGCATCGGAGACAAGCAACCGGGACCCGGCCCCTCAAGACCGAGTCCCGTTCATCCTCTAACGCTCGCGCCACCTTCGCCGTGGCACTCTCCCCATCATTTCGCGCCGCGAACAACGCGCCCCGCGCACAACGAAGGGGACCAGCATCGGATCAGTACGCCGGGATCCAATGCACCACCAACCCGTTCGTCAGATTGAAGGTGCTCGGCGTGCAGAACGCCGACGCGTTGCGGTACCAGACCTGGTACGAGCGCGTCGTCGGGCCGGTCAGGCCGCCGCGGGTCGACAGGGAGGCGGTGCCGGCCGGCGGGAAGAGCAGGTTGCCGCCGCTCGAGGTGCCGGTGCCGAGGCGCACGATGGAGCCGTTGGCGCAGCGCAGGCCGTCGCCGAACACGGTGCCGTACGAGGTGATGCCGCCGCTGGTGAGCTGCGCCACGTTCGTGCCCTGGAACACGAGGCAGCTGGTCGTCGGGGGCAGGCCGCCCACGATGAAGGCCAGGGTGTCGTTGCCGGCTCCGAGCGCGGCGTTGCCGAAGGGCGTCAGCGTGGCGCCCGAGGTGGCGGAGTTGGGGCAGCCGGCGTCGGGCGTCGAGCTGCCGGTGCCGGCGCTGCCGCAGGGGCAGGCGGTCGTGCTCGACGAACCCTGGTTGCACTTCACCTCGATCATCGGGTACGCGTTCCACGAGGTCAGCGCGGCGAGGACATCGCGGCCGGTCGTGGCGGCTTGCGTCCAGCTCGCGCACGCCACGCGCTTGGCCCCGCCCGAGGAGTACTTGGTGGCGACTCGCGTGGCCGATTTGGCGTTGGTCGAGAAAACAGCCAGGGACGAAGTCCAGTACGCGTAGGCCGAGCCCGCATCCGTGTGATCGACCGTCATCAGCTTGTACGCCTGCTGGACCCAGGTCTGTCCATCGGGGCGGCGGCCGACCCAGTTGAGGACGGTCGTCGAATCGTCGCAGTCGAGCGTCAAGTCCTCGACGAAGTTGGTGGGCTGGCTCGGCGTGCTGGTGCGGGTCGCGCTCGAGTTCGCCTCGTTCATGTACTCGTCGAGGACGGCGGTGATGGCCCAGTTGAAGCTCGCGCCGACATTGATGCGCGACGGATAGCCGATGACGAAGCCGCGTTCGGGGCTCGTGGCGGCGTAGTGGCCCAGGTTGCCGATCGAAGTGCGTGCCCCAGCGGCGCGCTCCCACGTCAAGGCCAACTGCGGCTGGACGCGGACCTGGGCCCCGTTCCAGCTGATGGAGGCGAAGCCCACGCCGTGATCGCCGCGGCTCCAGGACAGTCCCCAGCGAGTGGTGCCGTTCGAGTTGCTCACGCTCGGGTGCTCCCTGAGTTCGTCGCCGGAGTCCACGAAGAATTGCTCGGTGGCGGGCGAGCCGGTGTGCTGCAAGAGCCTGGCCCTGATCGCGTGCCGGGGAGAGAACTCGGTCCGCTCTTCCTTCCACGTCACGCAGAAGTACGAGACTTCGCCCGGCGCACCTTGGTACGGGTCGCCGCCGATGTCGGGCGACTTGGCGGCGTATACCGCGGGGGCGGCAACGTAGAACCACGGCTGCCAACCGGTGCCCACATCCCACACGCGCCCCATGACGTCCGGGTGGCCAAGGTCGTTCACGTGGCTGGCCTCGGCCACGATCATGTACAGGTGTTCGGTGCGTTGGTAGGCGACGCGCGGGGCGCGCCAGCTGAACGCCGTGCCGACTTGCGCGTAGCCCACCTCCTGCAGGGTGCCGTTGGGCAGGCGGCGCCGCGCGTACACATCGCTGTCGGTGGCGCTGAAGACCTCCTCGTACACGTGCAGCCACGAGTCGCCCTCCGGATCGTAGGCCACATCGGCGTCCAGGTTGTCGAAGCTCGTGTCGTCGACCGCGTAGGTCGCCAAGACCGGGTCGACGACCAGCGGGAAGCCCGCCGCGGCGATCAAGTCGGCCGGCACGACGATGACGAGTTCGTCGCCGTCCATGCTGGCCGCGAGCGGCTTCTTCGAGCCGTCGGCGAGGCGCAGGAAGGCCTTGCCACAGCGCACGCCCTCGCCCTTGGCGTTGGCGAACAACCAACCGTCCGGCGTGGCGACGGCCGCCAGATCGCCAGAGAAGGCCACCTTGAGCGTCAAATCTCCTTGACGCGGCAGGGACTCGACCACGAAGGTCTGCTCGACCTCGCGCAGGCGCAACTCCCAGACCTCGTCGACGAGGCCGCGCTCCAGCGCCACGGCGTCGCCTTGGCGCGCGTGGCCGAAGGCGCCCACGGCGAGCTCCTCGCCGCCGATCTCGGCCGCAACGAGGCGCGCCGACAACGGCCAGTTGCGCGGCTCGTCGCTGCCGAGGAAGGGGACGAAGGTCGCGCCGGTGGCGTCGAACGAGGCCTTGTAGTCGGCCCCGCGCACCCACAAGGCTCCGTCTTCCCCGGTCCAGCGCAGGCTGTCCAGCGGATTGGACAGGGTCGCGTCCGCGGCCTCGCGCGGCGCGTGCGCGGCCTGCGGGTGCAGCGCGCGGGACAAGGCCTCGGGAGCCACGTGCGCGCGCGGCGTCAGGGGGCCGTCTCGCAGCACGATCGGCGGCGTGGAGTTGGGCCTGCCCTCGGCGTGCACCTCGTGGACGAGCGTTTGCCCATCGGCGGCGAGGCGCGTGGTTTCGATGGGGGCGGCGCGTTGGGCTTGCGCCCAAGCGGAGGAGGTGCAGGCGACGAGCGCCAGGAGGGTCGTGGGGTGGAGGCGCATGGCAGTGCTCGCTGTCTTGGGCTGGCTGGCCGTTGGAAGGGCTTTGGGCGGTGCTTTGGGCGGGAGCGGATGCGGGCGGTGGGTGCCGCCTGCACACGGACACGGAAGTGGGGAAAGGCGACCGTCACGAAATTGGCGACTTGTTCTTAAGATATTGAAAATAAAAGACTTAAACGATTCCGCTGGTTTCGGTGAGGGGCTGTCCAGACTTGGCGCGCCCTAGGATCGTGCAATTGAGGCGGCTGGCCCTAGCCGACTTCCGACGCCTCCGTCGCTCCTGCGACAGGAAGAGGAGGCACGGCGGAAGCGCGCTGCGCGCCCACGGCAGCCTGGTGCCTGGTGCAGGCCCTCGTCGGCGCGATCCGCGCCTCGAGCGGCTCCGGCCGAGCGCCCAACCAGTATCCTCGCTCGCATGTCGGATTGGGACTACACGCCGCCTCCGCCCTCGAGCCTCGGCGACCACGCCGTGGCCTTGGAGGGCACGCACCTCGCCGGCCGGCGCGTCGCGCTGCTCTTGTCGGGCGGCATCGCGTGCATCAAGGCGCCGAGCCTGGCGCGCGCCTTGCGACGCCAGGGCGCCGAGGTGACGGCCTTCGTCTCCGAGGAGGCGCTGCGCTACACGACGCTGGACGCCTTGGAGTGGTGCACCGAGCGCAGGGTCGTCGACCGCCTGTCGGCCCAGGCCGAGCACCTGTCGGACTCCGCGCCCTTCGACGCCTACCTCGTGGCGCCGGCGACCTACAACACGATCAACAAGCTGCGCCATGGCATCGCCGACGGCGTCGTCACCAGCGTGCTGTCCTCCGCGCTCGGGCGCATGGAGCGCGGCCAATGCGCCGTGCTCGTCGCGCCGACCATGCACGGCACGATGCACACGGCGATCCTGTCGGAGTCGCTGCGCTGGCTGGCCGACCACGGCGTGCGCGTCGTGCCGCCGCGCATGGAGCACGGCAAGCACAACCTGCCGGACGAGGACGTGCTGGTGGCCGAAGTGTGCCGCGCGACGTCGCGCTCGCGCCTGAAGGGCGTCCCGATCCTCGTCACCGGCGGCCCGACGCCCGTGCCCATCGACAACGTGCGGCG
The DNA here is from genome assembly GCA_041157565.1 of Planctomycetota bacterium. GTDB lineage: Bacteria > Planctomycetota > UBA1135 > UBA1135 > SXXH01. The sequence goes on from JBEBCR010000175.1 coordinate 12,010, forward strand.
CATCGTGACGCGCTTCACCGGGCAGTTGGGCTTCGAGATCGCGCGCGAGCTGCACCTGCGCGGCGCCGCGGCGCACCTCGTCATGGGCGGCGCCGGCCTCAAGCCGCCCGCTTGGCTGCCGCACTCGATCGCGCCGACCTACGACGACTACCGCGCGGGGGTCCTCGCGCACCTCGCCGCCCATCCGACGCGCTGCGGGATCTTCTCCGCCGCCGTCGCCGACTACCGCCCGGAGACGGTCCATCCCGGCAAGATCCCCTCGGGCGGCGCGCTCAAGGAGATCAAGCTCGTCACCACCGCCAAGGTCGTCGACGAGGTCCGCAAGGCCCACCCCGCCCTGCACATGGTGACCTTCAAGTACATGGAAGGCGTCGCGCACGACGCCTTGATCGAGCTGGCGCGCGAGCGCCTGCGCCGCGGCGACAAGCTCGTCGTCGCCAACCGCGGCGAGGACGTCGGCCCCGCCGGCGAGCAGGTGGCCCACTTCGTCGCCGCCGACCAGCCGCCGCAACGCGTGGCGGGCAAGCGCGCGATCGCCTGCGCGCTGGCGGATCGGCTCGAGGAGACTTTGGGCGCGGGGAAGAGGTAGGGGGCGTGCCGGGCGAGGGCTGCGACTGGCGACCAACCCGTGACTCGCTCGCCGCAAGCGCGGCGCGCACGACGAGAACGAACGCGGACTTGGTCACCCGCGAATGGGGCGAGCTTGATTCCGCCGCGGAAGTCGTCGCGTAGCTTGCGACCGCTTCTCCAAGCCAAGTGGCGCAGCGTCGCATTGCGCCTTGGATCAAGGATCAGCGCCCACCTTGACTTGCACCCGATTGCGCGACGGTCGCGCCTGCGGCGAAATTGCACATTGCTAGCGGGTGTGGGGATGCCGCTGGAAAGGCGGGCGCATCCAACTCGGAAGTTGTCCGGGTGGCGAAGGCGGGTGCGCTCACTGTCATGCCGGATCTCCACCGGCGTCCTCCCGCGATCTCCCCCCCCCCTGACGGAGCCCTACCGCTCCCTTCATCATGCGCCTACCGCTCCTGCGCGCGCTGGCGGCCCTCGTGGGCCTTGCCAGCGTCGCTTCGGCCATCGACCGCAACGTCTTCCCCGGACAGAGCATCCAAGCCGCCATCAACGTGTCGCAGAACGGCGACCGCGTGCTGGTGCATCCGGGCACCTACACGGGTGGCTTGCTGTTCAACGGCAAGAACATCCAAGTGATCTCGACCGGTGGCCCGCTGGTCACGACGCTCGATGGATCGGGGCTGATCTTCCCCTGCATCAGCTTCACCGTAGGCGAGCCCATGACGACGACGGTCGAGGGGTTCACCATCAAGGGCGCCAACACGCCCATCTCGGGCCAGGGCAACGCGGTGCGCGTCACGGCCAACTCGTCGGGCACGGTGCGCAACTGCCGCTTCCTCGCGCCCGCCGCGGCGTTCAGCAGCAACATGATCGTGCTGAACCCCGGGTCGTTGACCATCGACAACTGCAGCTTCACGGACATCAAGTCCTATTGCGACGAAGGCGGCGTGCTGCGCATGTACAGCGGCAGCAACTTGACCATCAAGAACAGCAGCTTCCTGCGTTGCGAATCGGGCACGAATTGTGGCCGAGTGGGAGGGGTCATTCGTGGCAACGGCACGACAAACATCACGATCGAAGATACGACATTCGACAGTTGCAGGTCGATCGGCGGGAATGGCGGTGTGGTGTTTGTGGATATGGGACCGTCGACGTTCACCATTCGCAGGAGCACATTCACGAATTGTTCGGGAAGCCTTGGGGGCGTTGTCTGCTGTCATGGGTTGTCCGATGTGCAAATTGAAGACTCGCGTTTCGTCGGAAACGCCGCATTGGACACAGGCGGTGTCTACTTCGAAAACCCGAGGAAATTTTGGGTGGACCGTTCCGAGTTCCGCAGCAATGCCGGCCGGCTCGGGGCGGCTATCCGCCTTAACAACTTGGGTAGTGCTGGAGGGCCCTACGATGTGGCCATCCGGACGTCTGTTTTCTCTCTCAACGACGCAAACTACGCAGGTGAATACCCG
>JBEBCR010000176.1:0-6878 GCA_041157565.1 Planctomycetota bacterium
GCGTCGTACAGGTACAACGTCGGCCGCTGGAAGTGCGGCGAGCGCACCTGCGACGACAACCCGAGGTCGGACGGCGAGCAGCGCAGCCACAACGGCGCCACGCGCCGCAGGATCTCGCCCACGCCGCGCCACGCCGCGCCGCGGTCCCCGCCAACGAGTCCGAGGTCGAACGCGGTCGAGTCGCTGATCGTCAGGACGAAGCTCTCGGTGTCGAGCTCCTCGGCCGGCAGGTGGATGTCCTCCGCGCCCACGTTCTCGCGCGTGTAGAAGCGGATCTTCTTGTATTGGGTGGCGAGGCTCGTGACGTGCACCTCGCCGCGCCACGCCGACACGTCCTCGACCCCGTCGGCGCGCGCGCGCCGCGTGCGCGCCTCGAGCCGCAGGACGCGCAGCGACACGTCGACTTCCGCCTCGGTGAAGTAGTCGCTGTCGACCTGCCGCGCGTGCGCGCGCCGGTTGTGGTAGTCGAACTGCTCGATCTTCCAGGTCTCGCCCTCGACCTGGTAGATCGCGCCGTTGTGCACCGTGGTGATCGAACTGGCGCGGTCGATCTCGCCGATGGCCTTCTTGGTGGCGGCGTCGAGGATCAGCACGTTGTCCGGATCCTGCCCGCCCAGCGACACGTCCTGCGCCGGGTAGGAGTCCGCCATCCACCACCAGGCGCCGCCGCGCTTCATGAGCAGCCGCGACTCCTCGGCGAGGTAGTCGAGCACGCCCGCGGCCTCGGGCACCGCGCCGAAGGCCGGATCGCCCACCGTCCCGTCGGCGAGCTCGCGGAAGGGCAGCTCGAAGGCGGCGCACTTCATCTGCTCCGAGAGCACGACGAGGTTGTCGGGATCGAGGCCGAGCTTCTCCTTGGGACGGCCGAACAAGGCGCCCGGGTGGCGCGCGATCCACTGGTCGACCGGGTCGCTGGCGGCGATCTGCACGACGAGGCTCGGCTTCTTGCGGCGTCCCACCCGGCCCGCGCGCTGCCAGAACGAGGCCTGCGAGCCCGGGTAGCCGACGAGCATGCACACGTCGAGCGCGCCGATGTCGATGCCCAGCTCCAGGGCGTTGGTCGACACGACCACCTTCACCTTGCCGGTGCGCAGCCCGTCCTCGATCTCGCGCCGCATCAACGGCAGGTAGCCGCCGCGGTAGCCGCGGATCTCGTCGGGCTCGAGTCCCATGCGCCGCGCGGACTCCTTCAGGTACCGCACCAGCACCTCCACCGCGGTGCGACGGCGGCAGAAGATGATCGTCTGGTGGTCTGGCCCGCAGGCCACCTGCGCCAGCTCGCGCGCCTCCTCCAGGGCGTTGGCGCGCAACCCCGCCACCGGATTGACCATCGGCGGGTTGTAGACGCCGAAGGTGCGCTCGCCCGAGGGCGAACCGTCCTCCTCGACCAGCGCCACGTCGCGGCCGACGAGGCGTCGCGCGTGCTGCGCCCCGTCGCGCAGCGTGGCCGAGCACAGGAGGAAGCGCGGATCGCTGCCGTAGTGCCGCGCGATGCGCACGAGGCGCCGCAGCACGTTCGCCACCGACGAGCCGAACACGCCCGAGAGCGTGTGCACCTCGTCTATCACGATGTAGCGCAGGTCGCGGAACAGCTCTGACCACTTGGCGTGGTTGGGCAGGATCCCGGCGTGCAGCATCCACGGGTTGGTCAGCACCATGTGCCCGCGCTCGCGCAGCGTGCGCCGCACCGAAGGCGGCGTGTCGCCGTCGTAGGTGTAGGCGTGCCAGTCGGCGCCCAGCCGCTCGACGAGGTCGGTCAGGCCCGCGGACTGGTCCTGCGACAAGGCCTTGGTCGGATAGAGGAACAACGCGCGCGCCGCGCCGTTCGACTCGTGCAGCGCCTGCAGGACGGGCGCCGTGTAGCAGATCGTCTTGCCCGAGGCGGTCGGCGTGGCGACCAGCACGTCCTTGCCGTCGAGCGCGGCCTCGATCGCCTGCGCCTGGTGGCGGTAGAGCTCGGAGATGCCGCGCTCCTTCCACAGCTGCACGATGCGCGGGTCGATGCGCCCGGGGAACGGCGCCACCAGCGCCGGCCGCGCCGGCACGACGTGCCAATGGTCGAAGCGCACCTTGAACTGCGGATCGTCGCGCAGTCGCGCCACGATGTCCTCGACGCCGCGCGAGGCGCGCGCGCGCCGCTCGCCTCCTTGGCGCGGATCCTTCTCCGCGCGATCGAGCCGCTTGCCGCCCTGCTCGCCCCGCTCTCCCCGTCCGCCGACCATCCCCACCTCCCAAGCACGCCCGTCCCGGTTGAACGCCGGGGCCGAAGGACCCCGATGTTCGCGCGATGTTCGCCCGCGGACGGCGGCCGTTGCAAGCACCAACCGCGCCGCTCGGGGCGCGATCGAGGCTCAACCCGGCCGGAGGAGCTCCAGCACGCGCTCGTGGCCGGCGAGGTCCTTGTGGATGCGCGCCGCGAGGCCCTCGAGGCGCTGCAGCAGGGGCCGCAGGCGCGCGGCCTGGTCGTGGCCCAGTTCGACGAGGCACAGCCCGCCCGCCGCCAGCGCGGACGGCGCGGCGGCCAGGATGGCGCGCGCGTGGCGATCCGGGTCGCCCGCCGGCCCGAACAAGGCCTCCGCCGGCTCCCAGTCGCGCACCTCGGGCGCCAGGGCGTGCTTGTCGCGCTCGTCGATGTACGGTGGATTGGCCACGACGAGGTCCCACGGAGCCCCCTTGGCGAGCGCCGCGTGCATGTCGGAGAGCTCGAGAGCCAGTCGCCCCTCGTCGCACTCCTTCGGCGCCAAGGCGCGCGCGTTGCGCCGCGCCCACTCCAGCGCCGCGGCCGAGGAATCGACGCCCAGGACGCGCGCCTCCGGCAGCGACAGCGCCAAGGTCGTGGCGAGGCAGCCCGATCCGGTGCCCATGTCAAGAACTCTGGACATGGGCGGCAGGCCCTCCCTCGCGCGCTCCTTGGCGCGCTCCAAGGCGCGATCGACCAGGTGCTCCGTCTCGGGCCGCGGGACGAGCGCGCCGCGCCCGACGGCGAAGGATCGGCCGTGGAACTCGCGCGCGCCGAGGATGTAGTGCGCCGGCTCGCGCCTGCCGCGGCGCACCAGCAGGTCGCGCGCCCGGTCGATCTCCGCCGGCACCACGGGCCGGTCGAGGTCGAGGAAGAGCCGCAGGCGATCCAGCCCGAGCGCGTGGGCCACGAGGAGCTCCGCTTCGAGGCGCGCCGACTCGACGCCCTTCTTCTCGAGGAAGCCGCGCGCCATCGCCAGCATGGCGCGCGCGTCGCGCGGAGCCTCGGGCTTGCCGGCGCCGCCGCGCTCGGGGCCTGGCCTCTGCTCGTGGTCGGCGGCGTCGCGCATGCGCCTGTGTTAGCCGATCAGGGCGCGTCCATCCACCCCGACCCGCGCCGGGATCCGGCGCGGCGCGCGCGCTTCGCGCGACCGCCGGCCCGTCAGAGCGCCTTGAGGCGCTCCTCGCGCTCGATCGCCGCCACCGCCTCCACGATCGGATCGAGCCTTCCCGAAAGCACCTGCTCCAGCGAGAAGTTCTGGTTGGCGCGATGGTCGGTGACGCGGTTCTGCGGCCAGTTGTAGGTGCGGATGCGCTCGCTGCGGTCGCCCGAGCCGACTTGCGAGCGCCTGTCGGCCGCCCGCTCGGCGTGGCGCCGGCGCTCCTCCATGTCCTGCAGCCGGGCGAGCAGCAGGCGCATGGCGCGCGCCTTGTTCTTCTGCTGCGAGCGGTCGTCCTGGCAGATGGCCACCACGCCGGTGGGCAGGTGCGTGATGCGCACCGCCGACTCGGTCTTGTTGACGTGCTGGCCGCCGGCGCCGCCCGCGCGCATCGTGTCGATGCGCAGGTCCTCGGGACGCACGGCGAGCTCGACCTCCTCGGCCTCGGGCAGCACCGCCACGGTCGCGGCCGAGGTGTGGATGCGCCCTTGCGCCTCCGTCTCGGGCACGCGCTGCACGCGGTGCCCGCCCGACTCGTGGCGCAGGAGCCGCCACGCGCCCTCGCCCTCGACGGCGAAGATGATCTCCTTGAAGCCGCCGACCTCGCTGGTCGACAAGTCCAGCTCCTCGATGCGCAAGCCGCGCGACTCGAGCCAGCGACGGTAGATCCGGTGCAGGTCGGCGACGAACAGCGTCGCCTCGTCGCCGCCGGTGCCGGCGCGGATCTCGACGATCACCTTGGTGCGCTCGTCCTCGGGCTCGCGCACCAGCTCGTCCAGCACGCGCGCCTCGAACTCCTCGCGCGTGCGCTCGAGATCCTGCAGCTCCTCGCGCGCCAGTTGCGCCATGTCGGCGTCCGCGGCCTGCAGCAGGGCTCGCGCCTCGTCGTCGCGCGCGGCGCGCGCGCGCAGCTCCGCGTGGAGGTCGGCGGCGCGCTGCAGCGTGCCCCGCTCGATGCTCGCGCGCGCCAAGCGCCGCCCATCGCCGAGGAACTCGGGCGAAGACAGCGCGTCCGTGAGCTCCGCGTGCCGGTCGGCGCGCTCCTTCAGGCGGCGCAGGGCGATCTCGGGCAGGGCCACGCGACTTCAAGCCGCCAGGAAGGCGGCTCCTCCTCGGGCCGCGAGAGGCGGCCCTCTGCGGCGCGCGGCCGCGCTCACGCCTTCTTGGCGTACTTCTTCTGGAAGCGGTCGACGCGACCCGACATGTCCACGATCTTCTCCTTGCCGGAGAAGAACGGGTGGCACTGGCTGCAGATTTCCACCGCCAGACGCTCCTCCTTGTAGCAGGAGCGGGTGGTGAAGGTGTTGCCGCAGGCGCAGACGACCTTGGTCGTGCGGTAGTTCGGGTGGATCTTGGGCTTCATGGCGAGGTGGCGGGGCCTGGGGCCGCGTGGCGGCCGCTCTCCCCGGATCAACAGGGGGAGAAAAGCATAGGCGCGCGCGGCCGCGATGGCAAGGCTGGACGGCCCGGTCGGCCTTCCAGGCCCCGCCAAGGGCCTCGCGCGGCGGGCGCGCGGCTTCAGCGGGCGCCCGGGGATTCGGCGCGAGCGCGCGCGAGCAACTCGAGCGCCAGGCGCACCGGCAGCCCGACCACGTTGTCGAAGCCGCCCCCCTCCAGCTTGACGACGAAGCCCTCGGCGCCCTCCTGGATGGCGTAGCCGCCGGCCTTGTCGGTCCACTCGCCGCTGGCCACGTAGCCCTCGATGTCGGCGCGCGACAGCTCGCGCATCGTGACGAAGGTCGTCTCGGCGTCGGCGTGGGCCACGGGCGGAGCGCCACCGCTGGCGGCGGCGCAGGCGACCACGCACACCCCGGTCACGACCTGGTGGCGCGTGCCCGACAAGAGTCGCAGCATGCGACGCTCGTCGTCGGCGTCGAGCGGCTTGCCGAGCAGCTCGAACTCGCGTTCGCCCCCCACGGCGACGATGGTGTCGGCTCCGAGCACGAGCACATCCTCGCCCGCGTGGCGCGCGGCGACGGACGAGGCCTTGCGCACCGCCAGTTGGAGCGCGGCTTGGCGCGGCGACTCCGGCGGCGCGGCGAAGTCCTCGTCGACCCGCGAGGGCTCGATGTCGAAGGCGAGCCCCGCCGCCGCGAGCAGGTCGCGGCGGCGCGGGGAGGCCGATGCCAGGACGAGGCGCATGCCCACGCCGCGCGCGGCGCCGACGCGCTCAGCGCTTCTTCCTGGCCGACTTCTTGGCGGCCTCGGCCTTCTTCTTCGCCTCGGCCTTCTTCCGGACCTCGGCGTCCTTCCGGGCCTTCTCCGCCTTCTTCTCGGCGTCCTTCTTGCGCTGCTCGGCCTCCTTGCGCTTCTGGGCGGCGAGCTTCTCGGCGGCGGCCTTCTTCTCGGCCGCCTTCTTCTGCTCGAGGGCCTTCCTCTCGGCGGCCTTCTTCGCCTCGAGCGCCTTCTTCTCCGCGGCCTTCTTCTCGGCCGCGGCCTTCTTCTCGGCGTCGCGCTGCTTCTGCTTCTCCGCGGCGACGCGCGCCTTCTCGTCGGCGAGCTTCTTCTTCTTCTCGAACTCGACCTTGGCCTGCAGCTTGCGCTCGGCCTCCTTCTTCTTGGCGAGCTCGCGCTCGACGCGCTCCTTCTCGCGCGCCTTCTTCCTGGCCTCGGCCTCGGCCAGCTTGGCGAGGCGCGCGTCCTCGCGGGCGCGCTTGGCGGCCTCCTTCTTCTCGAGGACGGCGCGACGCGCCTCGTCCTTCACGCGCTGCGCCTCGGCGCGCGCCTGGGCCACCTTCCACTCCTGGAAGTTCTTCTTGCCGAAGACGCAATCGTCGACCAGCGGGCACTCGTGGCACAAGGGCTTGGCCGAGGTGCACCAGCGATCGACCAGCTCTCCCACGGCGGCCACGAAGCGCAGCTCCTCGCCCTTGGGGACGTGCGGCTCGACCAGTTCCTTCTGCTTCTTCGAGCCGGCGCCGCGCGTCACGATGCCGATGCGGTCGAGCGCGCGCACCATCGCGCCGTGGACCGGCACCTGGCGGCCGTTCGCCAGCCACAGGAGCCAAGAAGCCCCGGCGGTGCCGAGGAAGGGCATGTTCGTGACGAGCTTGAGCGCGCCGGCGTCGTCCTTGAGGAAGTCGAGGTCGAAGCCGTGCGTCTTCTGGAAGACTTCCTGCAGGTACTCGCGCGCATCGCGCACGATCGGCAGCAGCTTCTGGATGTCGGCCAGGGGCGCGTGCAGCTTGCCGGTCGTCATCAACGAGGCGATCTCCTGCGACTGCGAGACGCGCAGCTCGTTCCAGTCGGGATAGAGCCCGCGCAGCTTCTTCAGCGTCGACGAGGCTTGCGACTGCGACAAGTGCCGGCGCAGCACCACCAGCAGGCCCTGCTCGAGGAGCGTCAGCCCCTCGACGGGCTCGGGCAGCGGAGAGCGCGGGACGATCTTCTCCAGCAGCTTGGCTACGGCTTCGGACTTCTTGCTCAAGTGGGGGCTCTCGGTGGCTCCGCGGCCTGCGCGGCTCGCGGCGCGGTGGTGGG
>JBEBCR010000177.1:0-3005 GCA_041157565.1 Planctomycetota bacterium
CTCGGCCTACGAGCTGCTGCTCGAGGAGCTGCAGGCGCGCTGGCGCCCGGAGGACTGGAACATCTACCCATTCCACTACTCGGACGGCGACAACTGGTCGGCGCGCGACACCGAGCGCTGCGTCGCGCTGCTGCGCGACGAGATCCTGCCGCGCTGCAACCAGTTCTGCTACGGCCAGGTCAAGAGCGCCTACGGCTCGGGGCAGTTCAAGAAGGACCTCGACCTGGCGCTCCCCGGCGAGGACAAGCTCGTCTCGGTGGCGCTCGACGGCCGCGAGGACGTGCCCGACGCCATCCGCGCCTTCCTCGGGAGGGGACGGTGAACGGTCCCGACGGCCTGCCGCCGCGCCTCGAGCTGCATCGCGCGCGCATCGAGCGCATGGCGCGCGAGCGCGGGCTCTCCTTCTGCGAGACGCGCTTCGTCATGCTCGACGCCTCGGAGGTCAACGCGGTGGCGGCCTACGGGGGCTTCCCCGTGCGCTACCCCTCGTGGCGCTTCGGCATGGAGTGGGAGCGGCTGGAGAAGGGCCGCCAGTGGGGCCTTTCCAAGATCTACGAGCTGGTCGTCAACAACGACCCGGCCTGGGCCTACCTCGTGCGGTCGAACAGCGAGATGGAGCAGAAGCTCGTCATGGCCCACGTCTACGGCCACGTCGACTTCTTCACCAACAACCTGTGGTTCGAGGCCACCGACCGCTCGATGGTCGACACCATGGCCGCGCACGCGGCCGATGTGCGGCGGTTGATCGACGAGCGCGGCCACGACGAGGTCGAGTCGTTCCTCGACGCGTGCCTTTCGCTCGACAACCTGGTCGATCCGTGGGGCCCGCTGCGCGAGCGGCTCAAGGGCTCGCGCCGCGCACCGGGCCCGGCGGCCGACCTCGAGGCCGTGCTGCGCCGCGGTCGCGGCGAGGAACGCCGCGCGCCCACCTGCGACGTGCTGGGGTTCCTCTGCGACCACGCGCCGCTCGCCGATTGGCAGCGCGCGCTCCTGCGCATCGTGCGCGCCGAGAGCGCCTACTTCCTGCCGCAGCGGCTGACCAAGGTCATGAACGAGGGCTGGGCCAGCTACTGGCACGCGAAGATCCTCGTCGAGGGCGGCTTGTCGCACGCCGAGATCGTCGACTTCGCCGACTGCCACTCGGGCGCCACCGCGGCGGCGCCGGGTCGCCTGAACCCGTACAAGCTGGGCATCGAGCTGTTCCGCGTGGTCGAGGAGCGCGGCCTCGACCTGTTCCGCCTGCGCCGCGCGCACCACGACGTGACGCTCATCGACGAGCTCGTCGACGAGGACTTCGCGGCGCGCGTCGAGCTGTTCGCGCCGAGCCCCGGACCGGACGGCAAGCAGCGCTCGTGGCGCGAGAAGAAGGAGGAGCTGCTGCGCGCCTTGTCGAACGGCGCCTCGCCGCGCATCGAGCTCGTCGAGGACGACCACCTGCGCCGCGGCGAGCTCCTGCTCGCGCACCACCACGACGGCCGCGACCTGGAGGCGGCGTCGGCGCGGGCCGTGCTGGAGAACCTGGCGCGGCTGTGGGGGCGGCCCGTGCACCTCGACACGGTGGCGCGCGGGTCGGCCGCGCGCTTGACGGCCCGGCCGGAGTCGGCGCGCGAGGCCGGCTGAACGGGGGCGGCGCCTTGCCCTGGTCCGGGGCGTGCTCGCGCGGTTTTCCCGAGTTTTCGCCTCCGCGCCGGCCGCCCGCCGCGGACACCCACTCGTCGCCGGGTCTCCCGACCGAACGACTATGGAGAGGGCGCGCGCGAGTCTGAGGCGCGCGCGTCGAGAGCGAGAGGACCAGAGGAGAGAGGTCGGTCGGGAGACCCTCGACTCCGCGCCGCGCCCGCGTAGGCTAGGCGGAGCGATGAAGAGCGTGCGCGTCTCCGTCTGCCTGCCCGTCTGGCAAGGCGTCGCCGACCTGCGCCGGCTGCTGCCCGCGTTGGCGCGCCAGCGGATCGAGGGCGGCTTCGAGCTCGTGGCCATCGACTCGTCGTCCACGGACGGCGGCTTCGAGCTCCTCCGCGAGCATGGCGCGCGCGTCGAGCGCATCGCGCAGCGCGACTACGGCCACGGCCGCACGCGCAACCAGTTGGCGCGCCTGGCGCGCGGCGAGCTGCTCGTCTACTTGTCGCAGGACGCCTTGCCCGTGGGCGAGACCTTCCTCGCCGACCTCGTGGCGCCGCTCGCCGAGCCCGGCGTCGTGGCCGCCACCGCGCGCGTGCTTCCGCACGAGGACGACGATCCGCTGACGCGCCGCAGCGTGCTCGACCAGCCGCAGGCCTCGGCCGCGCCGCGGCGCCATGCGCTCGCGCGCGACGGGCTCGGCTCCCTCGCGCCGGCCGAGCGCGCCTCGCGCGTGGCCTTCGACAACGTCGCCGCCGCCTACCGCGCCGAGGCGCTGCGGGCGCTGCCGTTCCCCGACGTGGCCTTCGGCGAGGACGCGGGCTGGGCCGAGCTGGCCTTGCGCGCCGGGCACGTGCTGGCCTTCGAGCCCAAGGCGGTGGTCCTGCACGCCCACCGCTACGACGCGCGCTCGGCCTGGCGGCGTTGGCGCGAGGACGCCGCCTTCCAGCGCGAGCAGCTCGGCCGGCGGGTGCGGCCCGGCCTCCCGAGCGTCCTGCGCGGCCTCGCGTTCGAGCTGCGGCGCGACTGGAACTTCCTTCGCCGCGAAGGCGGGCTCGGCTGCCTGCCGCGCGCCATCGTCCTGCGGGCGGCCCAGGTGGGGGGGGCCTGGGCGGGCAGCCGCGGACGAATCGGCTGCTCGGGTGTCGCAACCGACGCGAGCGACGGCGCAAAATAGCCGATGAAGGCAGTCCTCCCCATGCGCCCGATCCGAACGGTGTCCGTGTTGATGCCCACCTGGCAGGGCATCGAGTTCTTGGACCGCGTGCTCGCCGCGCTGGCGGGCCAGCGCTTCGATCGTCCGTGGGACTTCCTCGCCATCGACTCGGGGTCGACCGACGGCACGCTCGAGTTGCTCGAGTCCTGGCGCGCGCGCTTCCCCGCGCCCT
>JBEBCR010000178.1:0-5622 GCA_041157565.1 Planctomycetota bacterium
GCGCCAAGCCCATCGCGCCGCCGTAGGCGAGCGCGACGCCCAAGACGGCCCGCGCCAACGCTGGCCGCGACGGCTTGAGCGCCAGCCAGCACGAGAGCAGCGAGAACCCGCCCGAGGCGTGGCCGCTGGGGAAGCACTTGCCAGGCCGAGAACCCGCGGGCGCCGGATCCCAAAGGCCGGCCCACGGCTCCGTCCCGCCGTAGAGCGAGAGGTCCCACGGACAATGCCGCGGCGAGACTGATTTCAGCCACCCCACGAGCGCGGGCACGACCGCCACGCACACGACGACGAGCAGCAGCGGCCTGCGCCAAGGTCGCAACGCCGGCCAGCGGCTGCCGCCCACCAGCATCCCCAAGGCCACGATCCCCAGCACGATCACGGCGACCTTCATCCCCTCGTGCACCACCGCGGTGTAGAACCAGTGCTTCCTGGCCGGGAACACGCGCGCCTCGGCATCCCACATCCACGCGAGGATGGCGCGGTCGGCGGGGGATTCGTGCAGCAGCACGATGGCGGCGGCCATGCCGAGGGCGGGCAGGAGTAGCAGCCGGATGGACCAGTGGCGGAGGAGGGTGGGGGGAGGGGGCACGGCAGGGATGCTGGTCCCCCTGATTGTGCGGATCTTCGCGCGCGCACACCCAAATTCACCGCGGAAACCCACGCTTGCCTGCCACGCGCGAACCTCCTCGAGCGTTTTGGCTCGCAGGTCCAGCCGCCCCCCCCCGCGGAAGTTGGAACTCCCGACATGGGCCTATCGCGGCCGCGCCTGGTGCCTTGGCCGCGCCCCGGCCGCGCGCCTACCCGCCGGCGAGTTGCACGGTGCTCGAGGCCTGCTCGGGATGCTTGCGAGCGATCCACCGCAGGGCTGCGGCGACATGGGACGACCGGACGCATCACGGCCACGCCACCGCGAGAGTTCGAAAGCCCTCCGCGACCGGCCTTCTTGTAGCCACGGGAGAGGGTTCAGGCGCATGGACCTGGCGGAAGCAGCCAAGCCGCGGGCCGGAGGAGGAACGATGTCCGCGAGCTTGGCGCAAAACGCTCGGGAAGGGTCCAGCGTGGCAGCCAGGCGGGAATTTTCCCGCGCAGGCCCCACGAGATTCGCACAATCATCCGGGCCAGCATCCACTACCCTCTGCGCACGATGTGGTTCGTTGCCCTGAAGATGCTCGTCGGCGACCGCGGTCGCTACCTCGGCATCATCCTCGGCGTCGCCTTCGCCTCCCTGCTGATCACCCAGCAGATGTCCGTCTTCACGGGCATCATGTTCCGCACCTTCAGCACCGTCACCGACGCGGGATACCCGGAGGTCTGGGTGATGGACAAGAAGGTCCAGTACATCGACGACGTCAAGCCGATGCAGGACACGAAGCTCTACGCCGTGCGTGGCGTGGAGGGAGTGGACTGGGCGATGCCCTTCTACAAGGGGTTGCTCAAGGCCCGGCTAGCGGACGGGCGCTTCCAGACGGTGAACCTGTTCGGGCTCGACGACGCCACGCTGGTCGGGGGGCCGCCGGCGATGGTCGAGGGGCGGCTCGAGGACCTGCGGCGCGCGGAGGGCGTGATCGTCGACGAGAACGGGGCGCGCGGGCGCCTCGCCAAGCCCGACCCCGCCGGTGGTCCGCCGATCCCGCTCAAGGTCGGGGACGTGCTGGAGTTGAACGACCATCGCGCCGTGGTGGTCGGCATCTGCCGGGTCGGGCGCACGTTCCAGTCGCAGCCCGTGGTCTACACGACCTACTCGCGCGCCGTGTCCTTCGCGCCGCGCGAGCGCAAGTTGCTGTCGTTCATCGTGGTGGGCGCCAAGCCGGGCGAGGCGATCGAGGACTTGTGCGCGCGCATCGAGCGCCAGACGGGGCTCGTCGCGTTGCCGGCCAACGAGTTCAAGTGGCGTTCGGTGTACTACTACCTCAAGTACACGGGCATCCCGATCAACTTCGGCACGGCGGTGCTGCTCGGCTTCCTCGTGGGAACCGCCATCGCCGGGCAGACCTTCTACAACTTCACCATCGACAACCTGCGGCAGTTCGCGGCGCTGAAGGCGATGGGCGCCACGAGCTGGACCTTGCTGTCGATGGTGCTGCTGCAGGCGCTGCTCGTCGGCGCGATCGGCTACGGCATCGGGGTGGGCGTGGCTTCGACCTTCGGCATCATCTCGCGCAATTCGGAGCTCGCCTTCCGCATGCAGTGGCAGATCCTGCTCATCTCCGCCGGCGCCGTGGCGGTGATCTGCTCGCTGGCTGCGGTGCTGTCCCTGCGCAAGGTCCTGAAGCTCGAGCCGGCGATCGTCTTCAAGTGAGCGGATCGGGCGGCGCGCCCTGGCGGACCGTCGCCTGGGCCGCTTGCTAACGGCGTTAGGAATCCTAACACTGTTAGCACGAAGTCCCGACCATGGCCCGAGCCTCCGCCAGCCGCCAACGCCTCCTGCTCGAGCGCCGCGCCCGCATCCTCGCGGCGGCGCGCATGCTGTTCGCGCGCCACGGCGTCGAGGGCGCCACCATGCGCCGGCTGGCCGACGAGGTCGGCTGCAGCGCGCCGGTCCTGTACTCGCACTTCGCCGACAAGGCGGACCTGCTGCGCCAGTTGTGCGCCGAGGACGCGGCGCCGCTGTTGGCGGCGATGCGGCGCGCGGCGCGCGCGCCCGATCCGCTGGAGCGCCTGCGCGGCATGGCGCGCGCCTACATCGACCACGCGCTGCGCCATCCGGCGCAGTTCCGGCTCATGTTCCTGACGCCCATCCCGCCCGCCGAGCTGCGGCGCATCTCCGCCGGGCGCGCCAAGGACGACCCGGCGCTCGAGTGCTGGGCGCTGCTGCGCGCGTCGGTGCGCGAGGCGGCGTCGAGCGGCGCGCTGCCGCGCGCGCGCGGTGGCGTCGACGCGCTGGCGCAGGCCTTGTGGGGCGCCGGGCACGGCGTCGTCGCGCTGCACGCCATCCTCGGCCAGTCGCCCGACGTGCCGTGGCGTCCGGCGCGCGCCACGGCGCGCGAGCTGGTGGACGCGACGCTGCGCGGCTGGAGCGCGGCCGGCCCGCGGCGCGGCGCCCTCGACCGGAGGCGCGCATGATCGGCATCGCGCTCAAGATGCTGCTGGGCGATCGGCTCAAGTACGTCGCGCTGGTGGCGGGGCTCGCCTTCGCGGCGCTGCTCGTGACGCAGCAATCCTCGATCTTCGCCGGCTACACCCTGCGCACCGGTTCATGGATCCGCGACACGGGCGCGGCGGACCTGTGGATCATGGATCCGCAGCTCGTCTTCACCGAGGACAACAAGCCCATGCTCGAGCGCTCGCTCTACCAGGTGCGCGGCGTCGACGGGGTCGAGTGGGCCGTGCCCATGTACAAGGGCTGGCTGAACCTGCGCCTGCCCGACGGCACGCGCGTCACGACGCGCCTGATCGGGCTCGACGACGCTTCGCTCGTCGGAGGCCCGCCGGAGATGGTCGAAGGCCGACTCGAGGACCTGCGGCGCGACCGCGCGGTCATCGTGCACGCCGACCAGGTCGGCGACGGCTTGTTCCTCAAGCAGGGGCTCGCCGGCGAGGGCCCGCGCCCGCTGCGCGTGGGCGACGCGGTGGCGGTGCGCGACCATGGGCTCGAGGTCGTGGGCACCTTCCGCTCCTCGCCCGAGTTCTTCTGGGATCCGCTGGTGTACACGACCTACTCGCGCGCCTTGCAGGTCGCTCCGCCGGACCGGCGCATGACCGGCTACGTGCTGGCGCGCTGCCGCGCGGGCGAGGATCCGGCCGTCGTCGCGCGCCGCATCGAGGAGCGGACCGGCCTCGAGGCGCGCACGCCCAAGGAGTTCGAGGCCGCGACGATGGGCTACGTCCTCGACAAGACGGGGATTCTCGTCAACTTCGGCTTCACGATCCTGCTCGGCTTCGTCGTCGGCGTGCTGGCGGCGGGGCAGACCTTCCACATGTTCGTGCTCGACAACCTGCGCCACTACGCCGCGCTCAAGGCGATGGGCGCCGGGGACTGGATGCTGGCGCGCATGGTGTTCGCCCAGCTCTTCGTCGTGTCGGTGGTGGGATACGGCATCGGCGCCGGCGGCGCGGCGCTGACCGGGACGTTCGCCGAGGGCACCGGGCTCGCCTTCCAGATGCCTTGGGAGGTGCCGCTGCTCGGCTTCGTCGCCATCCTCGCCTGCGCCACCCTGGCGGGCGGACTCGCCTTGTGGCGAGTGCTGAGGGTCGACCCGGCGCTGGTGTTCAGGTCATGATGGCGGGCGCGATGGATGGACTCGAAGGACGCGCCGACGCGCCGCTGGCGGTGCGCTGCCGCGGCGTATGGAAGACCTACGGCTCGGGCGACGAGTCCGTGCACGCCCTGCGCGGCGTGGACCTCGAGGTGCGCTCGGGCGAGCTGATGATGCTCGTGGGGCCTTCCGGCTGCGGCAAGACCACGCTCATCTCCATCATCGCCGGTATCCTCGACCAGGACCGCGGCGAGGTCGTGGTCCATGGCGCCGACGTCAAGGCCCTGAAGGGCCGCGAGAAGGCGCTGCACCGCGGACGCACCACCGGCTTCGTGTTCCAGCAGTACAACCTGCTGCCGGCCTTGACCGCCGCCGAGAACGCGGCGGTGCCGCTGCTCGTGCTGGGAGAGAAGCGCAAGCATGCCGTGCAACGCGCCGAGGCCATGCTCGAGCGCGTGGGCCTCGCCGACCGGGCGCGCTCGCTGCCCGCGCAGTTGTCGGGCGGCCAGCAGCAGCGCGTCGCCATCGCGCGCGCCCTCGTCCACGGGCCGCGCCTCGTCGTGTGCGACGAGCCGACCAGCGCGCTCGACCAGGACACGGGACGGCGCGTCATGGAGCTCCTGAAGGAGGTCGCCGTGGCGCCTGGCCGCGCGCTGGTCATCGTCACCCACGACAGCCGCACCTACCACTTCGCCGACCGCATCGCGCGCATGAACGACGGAGCGATCGTCGGCGTGGACGCGCCGAGCGCGACAATCCGCTGAATCCCCGCGCCGACGCGCAACGCACGCAAGCAAGGATCCGCAACATGCTGGTCAAGTACCTACTGCCCGTCCTGTCCCTGTGCGGACTGGCCTTCGCCATCCACACCGCCGCCAACAGCTCGCAACAAGTCCCGGTGGCGCGGCCCGTGGCCGAGCCGGCGCGCGCGCCCTACGCGGCCACCATCGCGGGCGCCGGCATCGTCGAGGCGCGGAGCCGCAACATCGCCATCGGGGCGCAGGTCGGCGGCGTCGTGGCGCGCGTCGACGTGGAGGTCGGCTCGCGCGTGAAGCAGGGCGACTTGCTGTTCTCGGTCGACGACCGCAAGGAGCGCGCCGCGCTGCTGGTGGCCGAGAGCGCGGTGCAGGTGGCGCGCGCGGAGCTGGCGCGTCTCGATGCGCAGCCGCGCGCCGAGGACCTGCCGCCGTGGCGCGCGGCCGCCACCGTGGCCGAGGCGCAGCTCGCCGAGGCGCGCACCCAGTTGGCGCTGGTCGAATCCGTGGCCGACAAGCGCGCCGTCGCGCAGCAGGAGCTCGATCGCCGCAAGAGCGCGGTGGCCATCGCGGAGGCGCGCCTCGCCGAGGCGCGCTCGCAGCTCGACAAGGCCTCGTTGCCGGCGTGGGAGCCCGAGCTCGCCATGGCGCGCGCGCGGCTCGCCTCCAGC
>JBEBCR010000179.1:0-6720 GCA_041157565.1 Planctomycetota bacterium
CCGCCGACGCCCAGATGGTCGGCGCGCAGGCCGTCGATGGCGATGACGAGGATTCCGCGCCCTGCGCCGGTCCCGCCGGGCTTGGGGCCGCACGACAGGACCAGGCCGACGAGGCAGGCGAACAAGAGCGTTGCGAAGCGGCGCGCGTACATCGTCGTTGGCCTTGCGCCACCACGATGCACGGGCGAGGCTTCCGGGTCAACGCGGCGCGCGGAAGACTCCCTCCTCGGCGAGCCAGCCCACCTGCCCCTCGGCGCCGCGGACCTTGGTCCAGCCCGGCAGCGCGTCGAGCACGAGCGCGCGCTCGAGCGGCCGCGCGTCGGCCACCACCAGCGCCTCGGCGCGCGGCTCCGAGCGCAGCTCCGCCGCGCGTTCGAGGACGATCCAGCCAAGCTCTTGATCGGCGGCGCGCGAGCGCTGCCAGGCGGCCAGCAGGGACGCCACGCAGGCGAGGAACAGCGCGATGGCCGCCGGCGCCGCGAGGCGGCGACGCGATGGACTGGCGTGCAGCCAGCAGGCGGCCCCGAGGACGAGCAGCGCGACGGCGACGAGGCGCCATTCGGAGGCGCGCAGCGAGCCCAGGAGCAGCTCGAAGGCGCCGCGCAGGTCGCCGCGCTCGGCGGGAGGCAGCCCGAGGCGCGCGCGCACGAGTTCGAGGTTGCCGCGCATGTCCGGCAGGCGCGGATCGTGCAGGAGGGCGAGCTCGTACCACGCGCCGGCCTGCGCCGCCCGCCCCTCCCGCCAGGCGCAGTTGCCGAGGTTCGCCGCGAGGCGCGCGCGTTCGCCGTGCGCATCGGCCGCGACGAAGGCCGCCAGCCACAGCTCGCGCGCGCCGCTCCAGTCCGCGCGCCGATAGGCCTCGGCCCCCGCGTCGGGCGACGACGACGGCGTGGTCGCGCGCCCGAACGCCCCGGCGGACGGGAGCCACCAGCACGCGCTCGCCGACAGGACGAGCAGGAACGCGAGCACGCGGCTCATCGCCAGCCCTCCGCGGCGGCGCGGCGCGCGAACTCGAGGAGCGCCTCGGGCTCGGGCGACGGGCGCGACGACCATTCGGCCGCCTCGCAGGCGCCGAGCAGGTCCACAGCGCGGCCCTCGAGCTCGGGAGTCGGCGCGAAGGCGCCGGCATCGCGCCGCGCGCGGGCCCAGGCGCGCACGTCGCGACCAGCCCACGCCGTCTCGTGCTCGTTGGTGCTGGCGGCGAGGAAGGCGCGCAAGGCGCGGTGCCGACCGCCCGGCGAGGCGTCGCGCGCGAGCCCGCGCTCGAACTCGCGCAAGGCGCGCCGCCGACGACGCGCCACCGGCGCCCACGGATCGTCCTCGCGCCAAAGTAGGCGCCGCGCGCGGCCGCCGAGGGCCAGCACGAGCCCCATGCCGGCGAGGATGGCCGCGCTGGAGGGCGCCCAGGGCTCGCCTCCCCCGCGCGGCTCGGCGAGGATGTCGGCGACGTCGCGCTCCCGCTCCACTTCGAGCGGCTCCTCCACCACGAGCGCCGCGGCGTTCTTCAGCGCGCGCACCTGGATCGGGATCGGCTTGGTCGCGCAGGTCGCCCACTGGCGCGAGCCGGTGTCGTAGTACGACAGCTCCACGGGCGGGATCTCCTGGAGCGTCGGATCGATCGGCGCCAGATCGTAGACGACGGTGCGACGATCGGCGGTCTTGCGGTCGGTCTTGCCGTACACGCGGAAGCGCTCGAAGCCCGCCTGCCGCGCGAGCTCGGGCGGCTCGAAGAAGTCCAGGTTCGCCGGTCCGCTCCAATCGACCGTGAGCTTGATCGAGTCGCCCGCGTCCACCGCGCGGCGATCGGCCGCGGCGCGCGCCTCGAGGCGCCCCACGGCTCCCGACCAGTCGAGCGGCCGGCCGGCCTCGGGGATCGGCAGCACGCGGATGGCGAAGCCGTCCAACCGCTTGTACATCGTCTTCTTCTGCGAGGGATCGAGGCCGAAGAACGAGCGCGCGATCTGGCCGAACTCGAAGTGGCTGGTCGACAACTCCAGCTGCCCGGCGTCGCTGGCGAGGTAGCGCTTCCTCCAGCGCAGGGTCTGGTAGGTGCGTCCGCCGCGCTGGCGCGTCCCGCCGTCCTCGACGGCGATCACCTGCTCGCCGTTCAGGTTGATCTGGTTGACGGCGCGTCCCGATTGCTCGGCGCCCTGGAGCTCGACCATGCCCGCCACGGCGCCGTGCCACGGCAGGTCGAGGTTGGCGTAGTTGACGGTGGAGGCGAGCGCGGCGTCGAAGCCCACGACGATGTCGAGCGTGAACGGCTCGCCCGCGTGCACCTCGCGCGGCGCGTCGATGGTCAACCAGCCGAAGTCCTCGCCCTCGACGTCCTTCACCACCTCGAACGGCACGGGCCGCGTGGCGAGCGGGCCCGCGTCGGTCGCCACCTCGAAGGCCTGGATGGCGTAGCGCCCGGGCTCCGCGGCCCGCACCGGGATCGACCAGGTCATCTGCGTCGAACGCTTGACCCGGCCGCCGAGGATCTCGCTGCTCGAGACGACCGAGGCCGGACCAGCCGGACCGATGGACAGGCCGTCGACCTTGGGCAGTTCGCCGAGGCGCGGGTTCGCCGCGTCGCGCACCTCGACGACGAGGCGCGCCTCTGAGCCGAGCTTGACGACGCCGCTCGACATGCGCGCGACGACGCGCGCCTCCTGGGCGAAGAGCGACGCCGAGGCGAGGCAGGCGCACAGGACGCACAGCGCGAGGCGCAACGCGCGCATGGGCCGCGCGACCAGCGGAACGCGCGCATGTACCCGGGGCATTGTCTCCATCACCAATCCTTGTCCACCTTCTGGCGCTGCGCCTTGAGCAAGGTCGCGCGCAGCTCCTCGCCCTTCTCCTCCAGCTCCTTCAGCTTGTCGAGCAGCTTCTGCGCCTCCTCCTTCGACATGGCCGCGGCTGGCTGGGGCGGCTTGTCGTCGTCCTGCTTGTCCGATCCCTCGGAGGGCTGCTGCTGCTCGTCCTTCGGCTGCTCCTTGTCCTGCTGCTGGTCCTGCTGCTGGTCCTGCTGCTGGTCTTGCTGCTGGTCCTTGCCTTGCTGGTCCTTTTCCTGCTGCTCTTGCTGCTGCTGGTCCTTTTTCTGCTGCTCTTGCTGCTCGCGGCGCTGCTCCTCGGCCTGGCTCAGCTGCTCGAGCCGGCGCTGCACGAGCTCGAGGTTGGCGCGCGCGTCGGCGTCCAGGCGATCGATCCGCAGGCGCTCGACCAGCCGCGCGCGGGCCACGAGGTAGGCGGCACGCGCCTTGGCGATCGGATCCTCGGCGGCGCCTGGCGTCGGCGCGCCCGGCGCGGCGCCCAGCGCGCCGGCCGTGCCGGGGCGCAACGCCTCGGCCGCGGCGAGCTCCAGGTCCGCCAGCGCGTCGATCGCCTCCAAGCGCGTGGCGCCGCGTCCCTCGGCGCGCGCCACGAGGAAGGCGGCTTGGGCGGCCTCGAGCTGGTCGAGGCGCGCGGCCGCCACGCCGTCGACGAGCGCCAACTCGCCGGCGATGGCGTCGACTGCGGGCGACAGCCGCAGGTGCTCGATGGCCGGATCGATGGCGCGCAACGCGCCCGCGCGCCAGCCGCCGGTGGCGAGCCACTCGGCGCGCCTGCGCGCCAGCCCTTGCGGTGCTTCGAGCCGCCGCACCAGTTCGCGCACGCCGCCGTGGTCCTCGGCCGCGATGCGCCGCCCCAGTTCGTCGAGGCCGCTGGCGAGGCCGCCAGGCCACGGTTCGACGGGCGCCGGCGCTGGCTGCGCTTGCGCGTTGGACGCGTCCGACGCGGCTGCGACGGGCGCCGGCGCTTGGGGCTGCACCCGCGCCAAGGCGAGGCTCGACGGCGCGAGCGACACCACGACGAGCCCAAGCGCGCCGCGCGCGCGGGACGAGGACGACTTGGCGCGCTTCACGCCCCGCTCCTCCTGCCGCGCAAGCCGGTCTCGACGCAGGCGCAGATCGCGGCCAGCACCAGCGGCCATTGGTAGCGGTCGTGCGGGATGCGCTCGCGGCCGCTGCCGTACTCGCGGCCCTCCATGCGCGCGATGCGCGCCGTCCACAGCTCCTCGAGCGGCGTGGGCGAGGTCTCGGTGCCGACGTAGTCGCCGCCCGAGACCTGCGCGATGGCGCGCAAGGTCGCCGCGTCGAGGCGCGAGACCACTTCCTTGCCCTCCGGGTCGCGCGCGAATCCGCGGCCTTCGGGGATCTTGCCGCCGTCCTCGGTGCCGATGCCGCACACGTGCACGCGGATGCCGCGTTCGGCGGCGCGCCGCGCCACTTCTGCGCCTCGCCCGCCGAGATCCTCGCCATCGGTCAGCAGCACGACCACCTCGTGGGCGCCGCTCCTTCCGTCGAACAAGGACAGCGCGCGCTCCAGCACCGCGCCCACGTCCGTGCCGCCCTTCTGGTTGTCGAGCGGATCGAGCGTGTCGAGGAAGGTGGCCAGGGTGCGCATGTCCGAGGTCAGCGGCGCCACCTCGCGCACGTCGCCCGAGAACGCCAGGAGCGCCGCGCGGTCGCCTTGCAGGCGCTCGAGCAGGCCGCGCACCTCGCGCTTGGCGCGCGCCAGGCGATCGGGGGCGAGGTCCTGCACCAGCATCGAGCGCGACGTGTCGAGGCACACGACCAGGTCGAGGCCCTTCTTCTTCACCTCGCGCAGCGTGTAGCCGCGCACCGGGCCGGCCATGGCGAGCACGAGGAAGCACAAGGAGAGGACGCCGGCCACGAGCCGCGCGAACTCGCGCCGCGGCGCGAAGCGCGGCCACAGGCGCGGCTGCATGCGCGGGTCGGCGATGCGCGCGCGCGCGGCCGCCGCGCCCTTCCAGGACCACCACGCCAGCGCGACGAGGAACGGCGCGCCGAGGAGCCACCACAGCGCCTCGGGACGCTGCCAATCGAAGCCCAGCGCCCCGGTCACGGCAGGGTCCTCCAGATCGTGCGCCAGCCGAGGAACGCGAGCAGCTGCAGCACGAGCGCCGGCAGGAGCAGCGCCTTGTACGCGTCGTAGTTCTCGACGCGGCGCGAGACGACGCGCTTGGTGCGCTCCAAGGCCTCGATCTCGGCGTAGGCGCGCTCGAGCTCGGCCTGGTCGCGGGCGCGGAAGTGCCGGCCGCCCGTGCGCTCGGCGATGCGCCGCAGCTCGGTGGTGTCGATCTCGCGCTGCGTGGGCACGGCGCGGCCGAAGGCGTCGAAGGCGTAGCGGCCGGCGAAGATGGTGTAGACCTTCACGCCCGACTTGGCGGCGAGGTCCGCCGCCTCCAGCGGCGGGATCGAGACGATGTTGTTCTCGCCATCCGTCAGCAGCACGGCCACCTTGGACTTCGCCTGCGAACCGGCCAAGGTCTGCACCGCCTTGGCGAGCCCCACGCCGATGCCGGTGCCGTCCTCCTGGCGGCTCTGCACGGGCTGCAGGTCCTCGATGAAGCCGCGGATGGCGTCGACGTCGAGCGTGTACGGGCAAAGGATCTGCGGGTAGGCCGCGAACACGATGAGCGCGCACTGGTCGGCCGCGCCCTCCTTGTCCTGCATGCGCCGCGCGGCGAAGTCGCCGACGACCTCCTTGACGACCTCGAGGCGCGAGCGCTTGGGATCGAGGTCCTTGTGCTGCATCGAGCCCGAGCGGTCGACGACCAGCGCGATGTCGACGCCTTCGCTCTCGCTTTGGGACTGCACCTCGCCGCGCAGCGGGCGGGCCAGCGCCACGGCCACGCAGGCTGCCGCCAGCGCCGAGCAGGCGAGGGGCACGAAGCGCGTGCTGGCCTGCCACGACGCGGGCGAGCGGTCGACGAGCGTCGCGCGCGCCTCCGCGCGTCCGCGCCCCCACAAGAGGCACAGCCAAGCCAACGGCGCGAAGGCGAGCAGCCACGGATCGGCGAAGGACCAGCCGGGCGCGAACTCCCACGCGCCTTCGGCCACGCTCTTGGCGAGCTCCTGCGCGGCGATCACGCGCTCCCTCCGGACTTGGCGGCGGCGCACAGCGCGCGCGCCTCGTCGAAGCGCGCCGCCACCAGCTCGGCCGGCACGGAGTCGCAGCACCAGCGCAGCGGTTCGATGCGGCGCACGAAGCCGGCCGCGGCGACCTCGCCGCGCGCCTCGGCGCGATCGGCCCATTCCATGCCGCCCAGGGCGGAAGGCGCGGGCGCGTTGTCCGGTTTGCTTGACAGCCCCGGGGGATTGGCGGCGAGGCGCGCGTCCACCACGCCGCGCACCAGCGCCGACAAGGCGTGCAGGCACTCGCGTCCTTCGGCGGGATCCTTGCGCCAGCGCGCCTCGAGCGCGGCGAGGAGCTCGAGCGGCGCGGGTCGCGCCGTCCCGGTCGCAGGGCCGACGCGCGCGCGCTTCCAGCGCCACGCCACCACCAGCGCGACGAGCGGCGTGGCGCACAGCCACAGCCACGTCGCGGGCGGGAGGCCGGACGCGCCGTCGGGCGGCGCCACCGACACGGGAGCCTGCAGCAGCACGCGCGGCGCATCCTCGCCCTCGGCGAGTTCGCCCGCCACGACGACGCGCGCCCCGGCGACGTCGAGCGGCGCGCCGCCGAGCAGCACCAGACCGCTCGGCGAGTCGAGCTCGCCGCCCTTCATGGCGAAGGCGGAGTAGCGCGCGCGCCACTCGTCCTTGTCGCCCTCGAGCGCGCGGCGCGAAAGCGCCGGCCCTTCGAGCGGCGCCCACGGCACCAGCGGATCGGCAGGCCAAGTCGCGAGGGTTGGCTCGAGCCCGTCCTGCAGGCGCAGGACCAGTTCGAACG
>JBEBCR010000180.1:0-19274 GCA_041157565.1 Planctomycetota bacterium
GCCGCGGCGGCGCCGCCGGTCACTCCTCGAAGTCCATGCGCGACAAGGCGTCGGCGGCGATGCACAGGCCGAAGCCCACGCCGTCCTCGTTGTCGAACACGAAGTGGATGCCGCCGTAGAGCCGCGAGACCGCCGCCTCGTCCGCGGCCGCCTCGAAGCTCGGGTACGCGCGCGGCGCGAGGCCCAGCTCCGGATTCAGGCGCTGGTGCGTCTGGTCGACGAACGCGCCGGCGCCGAAGCGCCGCTCCAGCACGACGAGGGCCGCGCCGCTCTGCGTCGAGTGGCCCGAGGTGTAGGTGGGGAAGTTGGGCGTGCCGAGCAACGGCGTCCAGCCGGCGTCGATCCGCTCCCTGACGTAGCTGATGGGCCGTTCGAGGTAGGTGTCGTACTTGACGCGCCAGCAGTTGATGAACGCGTCGCACACGACCACGCCCAGTTCCGCGAAGGTGCGCGCGGCCTCGGCCAGGTTGGATTCGCGCTCGCGCGACAACTGCGCCGCCAGCGCCCACCAGTGTCCGGGTGGCGTGCCCGTGGCGCCGGCGTTGTCGGCCCAGTACCGCGCGATCAGGTCCTCCTCGGCCGAGAGGTTGGCGCCCGTGTTGCGCACGAGCAGGCCGTGCGCGTACCACACCGAAGTCTCCTCGCTCGACCACTGCGGAGCCTGCGCGGGCTCGCAGGCCGGCACGACCTGCGCGGCCATCGGACGCACGGCGCCCCAGCACGGCACGTCGCCGGGCATGGCGTCGCCGGGCGAGGGAATCCAACCACCTTGTTCGTGCGGGACGACCGGACCACGGAAGGCCGGGCAGTCGTTCGACGTGCTGCCGTCGCTCGCCATCCAGTCCTCGATGGCCTGCGCCACGAGGTCTCCGTGCGCCTGCGAGCGCGCCAGGACGTCCGCGGCGACATCCGCCGCGTGCAGCGCGTCCCACTCGTCCTCGAGCGCGTCGATCTGCGCGAGGCGCGTGGGGTGGAAGGTGCGCATGGCCTGCGCGTACGCGTGGTTCAGCGCGGCGCCCGCGTGGATGCGGCCTTCGGGCGCGGGCACGGCGCCGGCCGCCAGCGAGTTCAATTGGCCCGCGAGGCTCCGGCCATCCTCGACTTCCGCCACCACCGCTTCCCACGCGATGACGCCGGCGCAGCCGTACTCGCGCGCGGCGCGCGGCGGGGCTGTGCCATCGGCCTTGACGAGCGCGTAGTGCAGGTCGGCCCAATCCGAGAGCACATCCGCCTGCAGCTCGGAGGCGTCGGGCAAGGGTTGCGCGCCGGAGTTGGATGAACCTCCCCCGCAGGCGAGCGGCAGGGCGAGCAGCGCGAGGCGCGAGGCAAGGCTCGCCACGAGGCGGATGGAGCGGATCGGAGCCATGGTCGTGATGGTCGTGCCGAGCCTGCGTGGACCCGCAAGATGGCGCGCATGGAGAGTATGCGCGCGGCGGGGCTGGGACGACACGGCTCGGAGCTTATATTGCGGTTTCCTATGCCGCAATAGGGAATGCTTTGCCTGCCCCCCCACCCGGAGGGCGCGTGCCGCGCCGCCTCCCGCGTCGGCAGGGACGGTCCAGAGGCTAGGATCCCCGCCCCATGTCGGCCCTGCTGCAAGCCCGCGGTCTGAAGAAGAGCTACGACGACCGCGTGCTGTTTCGCGGCGTGGAGTTCAGCGTGGGCGAGGGCGAGCGCGTGGCGCTGCTCGGGGACAACGGCTGCGGCAAGTCGACTCTGCTGTCGATCCTCGCCGGGCTCGTCGAACCGGACGAGGGCGAAGTGGTGCGGCGGCGCGGACTGCGCTGGGCGCACCTCGCGCAGGATCCCACGCTGCCGCCGGGCGCGACGCTCCTCGAGGCCGTCTGCGCGGGCGACGCGGAGCTCGCGGCGGCGCGCGCGCAGCTCGACGAGCTGCACCAGCGCATGGCCGTGGCGCAGGGCGCCGAGCTCGAGTCCCTCCTGAAGCGCGCCGCCGCGCTCGAGGAGCGCGCCGCGCGCCGCGCCCAGGTCGAATCGCGCGCCGAGGCGCTGCTCGACGCCTTCGGCCTCGAGGATCCCGCGCGCGCCTGCGGGACGCTCTCGGGCGGCGAGCGACGGCGCGTCGCCATCTGCCGCGCCTTCGCCGGCGAGCCCGAGCTCCTGCTGCTCGACGAGCCGACCAACCACCTCGACGCGCTGGCCGTCGAACGCCTCGAGGACGAGCTGCTGGCGCGCGGCACGCCCTTCGTCGTGGTCACGCACGACCGCTGGCTCCTCGAGCGCTGCGTCGACCGCATCCTCGAGCTCGACATGGGCGCGATCCACGAGACGCGCGGCAACTACGGCGACTGGCTGCTCGAGCGCGCCGAACGCCTCGAGATCGAGGGCAAGCACGAGAGCTCGCGCCTCAACCTGCTGCGGCGCGAGACCGCCTGGATGCGGCGCGGCGCGCCGGCGCGCACGACGAAGGCCAAGGCGCGCATCGGGCGTTGGCATTCGCTGGTGGACTCCGCCCCCGACGACCGACGGGCGCCGCTCGACTTCGCCTTCCCGCCCGGGCCGCGCCTCGGCGATCGCGGCATCGACCTGCAGGCGGTCGACTTGGCGCGCGGCGGGCGCACGATCCTCTCCGGCGCGACCTTGTCGCTCTCCAAGGGCGAGCGCCTCGGCGTGCTCGGGCCCTCGGGCGCGGGCAAGACGACCCTGCTCGACCTCGCCAGCGGACTGCTCGAGCCCACGCGCGGCGTCGTGCGGCGCGGCGAGACGGTGCGCCTCGCCGTGCTGACGCAGGGCCGGCGCTTCGAGGACGAGTCGCGCAGCGTGATCGAGGAGATCGCGGGCCGCAGCGACCAGGTCGAGGTGGGCGGCCGCGTCGTGCGCGCCGAGGCGTACCTCGAGCGCTTCCTGTTCCAGGGACAGAAGAAGCACGCGCCGCTGTCGACCTTGTCGGGCGGCGAGCGGGCGCGCGTCTGGCTGGCGCGGCTGTGCACGCAGGACGCCAACATCCTCGTGCTGGACGAGCCGACCAACGACCTCGACCTGTCGACCTTGCGCGCGCTCGAGGCCGCCTTGTGCGAGCACGAGGGCGCCGTCGTCGTCGCCAGCCACGACCGCTGGTTCCTCGACCGCGTGTGCACGCGCGTCGTCGTCGTCGAGCCCGACGGCCGCCTGCGCATGGGCGTGCAGGATCCAAGCAGCGAGGTCTCGCGCCTGGTGGCGGAGCACGAGGCGCGCCGCGCCGCGCGCAAGGCCGAGAAGGCCGCCGCCGCGCGCGCCAAGGAGGCCTCCGACAGGGCGGCGACGCGCAAGAAGGGCCTCGCGCCGTGGGAGCAGCGCGAGAAGGACGAGCTGTGGACCAAGGTCGGGGCGCTGGAGGCGGAGAAGGACGCGCTGGACGCCGAACTGGCCTCGCCGGGGCTGTGGAGCGGGCCGCGCGAGGCCGCGCAGCAGCGCGCGCTGGCCCTGCAGGCGCGCCAGAAGGCGGCCGCCGACGCGCTCCAAAGGGCCTGGGCGCGCCTCGAGGAGCTCGAGGCCAAGGCCTGAGCCGCGTCCCGCCGCGCCTCCGTCAAGTTTACTTGACAGAGGCGCCGCTCACGCGCCGCCCTCGGGGTCGCGCGGCTCTCCGAGGTCGCCGCGCGCCGCGCCGTCCTCGGCGGACTCGTCCGGCCGGACCTCGCCGGCTTCCGTGCGGGATTGCGCGGCGTTCAATCGATCGAGGATACGCCGCGCCAGGTCGGGCGAGACGCCGGCGACGCCCGACAGGGCGCCGATGCTGGCGGCGGCGACGCCGCGCACGGAGCCGAAGGCCTTGAGCAGCGCCTTGCGCCGCGCCGGGCCCACGCCGGGGATCGAGTCGAGCTTGGAGGCGACGCGGCCACGCTCCTTCCTGTGGTAGGCGATGGCGAAGCGGTGCGCCTCGTCGCGGATGCGCTCGAGCAGGTGGCGCGCGGCGGAGTGCGGCGGCAGGACGATCGGCTCCTCGCGGCCGGAGAGGTGCAGCCGCTCCTCGCTCTTCTCCTTGCGGCGTCCGCCCACGTTGCGCTCGGCGCGCGCCTTGGCGAGGCCGACCATCGGCACGTCGTAGGCGGCCGCCTCGTCGCGCGCCTCGAGCGCCTTGGCGAGCTGCTGCGCCCCGCCGTCGACGACCACGAGGTCGGGCAGGTCGTCGTCCTGCACCCCGCGCGAGAGGGCGCGCAGCACCACTTCGCGCATGGAGGCGAAGTCGTCCTGCCCGTCGACGCCGCGCACCTTGAAGCGCCGGTAGCCGGCCTTGTCGGGGTGCCCGCGGCGGAAGCGCACGCGCGAAGCGACCACGTGGGCGCCTTGCATGTTCGAGATGTCGAAGCAGTCGACCACCTCCGGCGGCGCGTCGAGGCCGACCAGGTCCGCCAGCCCCTGCAGCGCCGCGAGCTCCTCCTTTTCCTCCTCGTCGGCGTCGACGAGGCGCGTGCGCGCGTTCTCCGCCGCCAGCTCCAGCATGCGCGCGCGCCGCCCCTCCTTGGGCACGATGGCCTTGGCGCCTCCGCCGAGGATGCCGGCCACCACATCCGGATCGGCCGGCTCGCAAGGCAGGAGCACCTCGTCGGGCACCTCGCGCCCGGGGCCGTACAAGGCGGTCAGCACGCCGTGCAGGAGCTCCTCGTCCGGCAGCTGCGAGCGGAACAGGTGCGAACGGCTGGCGAGCAGCCGCCCCTCGCGGAACGACAGGCGGTGCACCACGGCGCGCTCGCCGCGCCGCGCGAGCCCCAAGGCGTCGCGCGAGCGGCCGTCGACGGTCCACACGGACTGGCGCTCCATGGTGGCGCGCAGGTCCTCCAGCCGGTCGCGCCAGAACGCCGCGCGCTCGTACTCCATGGCGAGGCTGGCGGTGCGCATGCGCGCCTCGATGTCGGCGGCCAGCTCGCGCACGTCGCCGTCGAGCACGCGCGCGGCCTTGTCCACGAGCAGCTTGTAGCCCGCCTCGTCGATCAGCCCGGTGCACGGCGCGCTGCACATGCCGATCTGGTGCTTGAGGCACGGCCGGCTGCGGTTCTCGAGCACGTGGTCGGGGCAGTCGCGCAGCGGCACGACGCGGTGCAGGTCGGCCAGCGTCCGCCGCAGCGCCGAGGCGTTGTCGTACGGACCGAAGTAGCGCGAGCGTCCGCCCTCCTTGCCGACTTCGGGATTCCTCGCCCGCACGCGCTTGAGCCGCGGGAAGCGCTCGTCGAGGTCGAGGCGCAGCATGCGGAAGGACTTGTCGTCCTTCAGCCGCACGTTGTGCGGCGGCTTGTGCGTCTTGATCAGCGTGTCCTCGAGCAGCAGCGCCTCCTTCTCGGTGCGCACGACGATCGTCTCGACGCTCCGCGCCTGCTCGACGAGGAAGCGGATCAGCACGCGCCCGTCGCCGCCGCCCTTGTAGCTCCTCAGGCGCGAGCGCAGGTTCGTGCTCTTGCCGACGTAGAGCACCTCCCCCGCCGCGTCGCGGAAGAGGTACACGCCCGGCAGCTCGCCGACCTGCGACAGGTCGACGGCGTCGGTCCACGCGAGGGTCGCGCTCATCCGGCGTCCATTGTGGGACGAGCGCGGCGCTTGTCGAGGGAGGGAGCCGGCCCGACCGGCCTCAGCGCAGCCAGCCGTGCAAGGCGCCGACGATGGTCCACAGCGCGAGGTTGTAGCCGCCGTCGACGAGGAACAGGCCCAGCTTGCGCCCCGAGAAGAGGTAGTTGATGCCGAAGCTCGCCACGACGAGGCCCGCGCCGGCGAAAAGCCCGATGCGCGCGCCCTCGAGGGGCGTGGGGCAGCGCTCGGCGAAGAGCAGGCCGAAGGCGATCGAGCCGAGGAACGCGCAGGCGATGGCGCCGCCGAAGACCTTGGCCGGATGCGCCCCGTCCGGCTTGTCCTTGCCGCTGGCGGCGAGCCAGGGCTTGAGGAAGAGGAGCGGCGAGTACCACAGGCCGCCCAGCACGAACGCGGCGGCGGTGGAGGCGAGCACGGGTGTCCAGTCGACTTGCATGGCGGGCTTCCGTCGGGCTCAGTGGGCCGTCCCGCCGGCCTGCGGCGCGGCGTGCGCGGCGGCCGGCGGCGTCTCGTCGCCGCGCGGCTCGGGCGGCGCGTCGCCGGCGGGCTTGTCGCGCTGCAGCAGCTTGAAGTACAGCGGCACGAAGAACACCGCCAACAGGGTGGCCGCCAGCATGCCGCCGAGCACGCCCGTGCCGATCGAGTGGCGTCCGGCCGCGCCGGCGCCGGTGGCCGTCACCAGCGGGATGACGCCGAGGATGAAGGCCATCGAGGTCATGAGGATCGGGCGGAAGCGCAGGCGCGCGGCCTCGACGGCCGCCTCGGCCACGGTCATGCCCTGCTGCCTGAGCACGACGGCGAACTCGATGATGAGGATGGCGTTCTTCGCCGCCAGGCCGACCAGCGTGAGGAGGCCGATCTGGAAGTAGATGTCCATGTCGATGCCGCGCAGGGTCGTCGCCAGCAGCGCGCCGAACACGGCCAGCGGCACGGCGAGCAGCACGGCGAAGGGCAGCGCCCACGACTCGTACTGCGCCGCCAGCAGCAGGAACACGACCACCATGCCGAAGAGCAGCACGTACGCCGCCTCCGATCCGGCCTTGACCTCCTGGTAGGTCTGGCCGCTCCACGCGTACGAGTAGCCTTCGGGCAGTTCCGCCGAAAGGCGCTCGAGCAGCGCGATCGAGTCGCCGGTCGAGCGCCCGGCGATTGGCGCGCCGGCGATCTGCACGGCGGGCGAGCCGTTGAAGCGCGAGACCATGTTGGGGCCGGAGCGGTAGCTGGTCGACACCAGCGCCGACAGCGGCACCATGGCGCCCGACTTGGCGCGCACCTGGAACTTGCCGATGTCCTCGGGTGCGGCGCGCGAGCCCGGCTCGGCCTGCAGGTTGACCCGGTAGATGCGGCCGTTCTTGACGAAGTCGTTGACGTACAGCGCCGACAGGTACGTCTGCATCGCCAGGTAGGCGTCGCCGATCGGCACGCCCATGGCCTGGGCGCGGGCGCGGTCGAGCTCCACGTCCACCTGCGGCAACGAGATGTTCAGGTTGCTCGAGATGCCGGTGGCCTCGCCGCTCTTCCTCAGCTTGGCGAGGAACTCGTCCGACACGCGCGACAGCTCGCGCACGTCCTCCGAGCCGGTCTGCAGCAGCTGGTACTCGAAGCCCACGCGCGTGCCGAGGCCCGGCACCGGCGGGGCGTTGAAGCCCAGCACCACGCCGTCGGCCTCGCGCGACCAGCGCTTGTTGAAGTCGACGAGCAGCGTGCGCAGGCGCTTCTCGACCACGACGCGGTCCTCCCACGGCTCGAGCCGCACGAACGCCGTGAAGGAGTTGGTCCCGGTCACGCTGCCGAGCAGCACGTTCTGGCCACCCAGCGTGATGACGTGCGCGACGCCCGGCGTCTTCATCAGTTCCTCCTCCACGCGCGCGGCGAGCGCCGAGGCGCGCGGCAGGGACGAGCCCTCGGGCAGGATGCCGCCCACGATGAAGTAGCCCTGGTCCTCCTGCGGGATGAAGCCCGTGGGCATGGCGTCGAACAGCTTCCAGGTGCCGAAGGCTAGCGCCGCGAACAGCGCGACGCCGACCACGGCGTGGCGCAGCAGGCCGCGCACGGTGCGCGTGTAGCCGGAGGTGAGCGCGTCGAAGGCCCGGTTGAACAGGCCGAAGAAGCCGCCCTTCGCGCCGTGCGAGGGCTTGAGCAGCAGCACGCACAGCGCGGGGCTGAGCGTCAAGGCCACGAAGCCGGAGATCGCCACCGACACGGCGATGGTGATGGCGAATTGCTGGTACATCTGGCCGGTGATGCCGCCGAGGAAGGCCACCGGCACGAACACGGCGCCCAGCACCAGCACGATGGCCACGACCGGCCCGGTCACCTCGCGCATGGCCTCGATGGTGGCGTCGCGCACCGAGAGCTTCTTCTCGTGCATCAGGCGCTCGACGTTCTCGACCACCACGATGGCGTCGTCCACGACGATGCCGATCGCCAGCACGAGGCCGAACAGCGTCAGCGAGTTGATCGAGAAGCCCAGCAGCTGCATGCCGGCGAAGGTGCCCACGATCGACACCGGCACGGCGAGCAGCGGCACCAGCGTGGCGCGGAAGCTCTGCAGGAAGACGAACACCACGAGGAGCACCAGCAGGATGGCCTCGAACAGCGTGTGGACCACCTCCTCCACCGAGGTCTCGATGAAGATCGTCGTGTCGTAGGGCACGGTGTGCTTCACCCCGGCGGGGAACACGCGCGCCATGTCGTCCAGCGCGGCGACCATGCCTTCCTTGGTCTCGAGGGCGTTGGCGCCCGAGGCGAGGTAGACGATCACGAGCGTGGTCGGCTTGCCGTCGAGGCGGCCGAAGAGGTCGTAGCTCTGCGAGCCCAGCTCGACCCGGCCCACGTCGCGCACGCGCACGTACGAACCGTCGGCGTTGGCGCGCAGCACGATCTCGCCGAACTCCTCGGGCTCCTCGAGGCGGCCCTTGGTCACGACGGGCAGCGTCAGCTCGGTGTCGCCGGCGCTCGGCTCCTGGCCGACGCGTCCCGTCGCGTACAGGCCGTTCTGCTCGGACACGGCCGAGCGAACGTCGGCGACGGTCATCCCCTTCTGCGCCAGCTTGTCCGGATCCAGCCAGATCCGCATCGAGTAGTCCTTGGCGCCGAAGCAGAACACGTCGCCCGCGCCGGGCACGCGCTTGAGCCGGTCGACGATGTTCGCCGTGGCGTAGTTCGACAGGAAGATCTCGTCGAAGCGCGGGTCCTCGCTCTGCAGCGCGACGACCATCAGCATGTCGGTCGAGGTCTTCTGCACCGTCACGCCTTGCCGCGTCGCCTCCTGCGGCAGCTTGGGCATGGCCAGGTTGACGCGGTTCTGGATGTCGACCGCCGCCATGTCGAGGTCGGTGCCGATCTCGAAGGTGGCGGTGGTCGTCAGTTGGCCGTCGTTCGTGCACTGCGACGAGTAGTACAGCAGGTCCTTGGCGCCCGAGAGCTGCTGCTCGATCGGCGCGGCCAGCGCCTGCGACACCGTCTCGGCGCTGGCGCCGGGGTAGACCGCCTTGATGCGCACGGTCGGCGGCGTGATCGAGGGGAACTGCGCGATCGGCAGCGTGTAGATGGCGAGCGCGCCCACCAGCACCACGAGCAGGGACAGGACCGTCGCGAAGATCGGACGGTCGACGAAGAACTTGGAGATCATCGACCGCGCCTCACTGCTTCCGCGCGGGCTGGGCGGGTTGCGCGGCCGTAGCCTCGACCTCCGTGCCGGGACGCAGGCGCTGCACGCCGTCCGTCACGAGCGTCTCGCCGGCCTTGAGGCCGTCCTCGACGATCCATTCGCCGTCTAGCCAGGCGCCCAGCCGCACCGGGCGCGTGGCGGCCTTGCCGCCCTCCACCACCCAGACCACTGGTCCGGCCGCGGACACGACCACGGCGCGCTGCGGCACCGTCAGGCAATCCGGACGCGTCATCCCCAGCAGCACGGCGGTGACGAACTGCCCCGGCAGGAGCTTGTCGCCCTTGTTGGCGAGGCGCGCCTGCACCTCGCCGGTGCCCGAAGCCGGATCGATGGACACGGCGCGGAAGTAGATGCGGCCCTCCTCGGGATGGCGCGCGCCGTCGGCGGTCTCCACCGCCACGCGCAACTCGTCCACCGCGGGCACCGACAGCGCGCCCGAACGCACGCCGGCGCGCCAGCGCAGCATGTCGTTCTCCGACACGCGGAAGGTCACGAGGATGGGATCGGTCTCCTGCACCACGCACAAGAGCGAGTTCTGGCCGGCGTCGACCAGGGCGCCGGGATCCTTCTCGTTCTTGCCGACCTTGCCATCGAAGGGCGCCACGAGGCGCGTGTACTCGAGGTCGAGCTGCGCGCGGCGCACGCCAGCCTCGGCGATCTCGACCTGGGCGGAGGCGTTCTTCTGCGCGGAACGCGCGTCGTCGAGCTCCTTCTGGGCCGCCGCGTCGGCCGCCACCAGCGTCGTCTTGCGCGACACGGCGAGGTCGGCGTCGGCGAGCTTGGCCTGCGCCTGCTCCAGCTGCGCCTGCGCCGAGGACAGCGCGGCCTCGAAGGGCCTGCGGTCGATCTCGTGCAGGAGCTGTCCCTGCTTGACCGCCTGGCCGGGCAGGTACTCCTGCTTGACCAGCGTGCCCGCCACGCGCGAGCGGATCTCGACCCTGCGGTTGGCCTGCAGCTGCGCCACGATGCGCACCGGCGTCTCGACGACGCGCGCGGCCAGCACGATGGTCTTCACCGGCGCCTTCTGCGGCGGCGGCGCCGGGGCGGGCTCGCCGCAGGCGGCGATGGCCGAGACGAGGGCGAGCAGGGCGAAGCGTGCGTTCTTGGCGGTCATGTCAAGCATCTTGGACAGTGGTCGTGGTGCGTTCAGCGCGCGGCCGGGGCGGCCTCGAAGGAGCCGCCCAGCGCCAGGTGGAGGTTGATGCGCTGCTGGAACAGCTCCTGGCGCACCTGCAGCAGGCCCTTGGCCGCGGAGGCGTGGTTGGCGTGGGCCTGGTCGACGTCGAGGATCGTCGCCTCGCCGTCCTTGTAGCGCTCCTCCATGGCGTCGCGCGCGCGCAACAGGCGCGTCGTGGCGTCGGACAGCTCGAGTTCGCGGGCGCGCAGCACGCGCTCGTTGGCGAGCGCCGTCTCGACCTCGAGGAAGGCGCGCTGGGCCGTCTTGACCCAGCCCGCCAGCGCCTCGCGCTCGGCCGCCTGCGCGATCTGGACGGCCGCCTCGCGCTCGCCGCCGTCGAACAGCGGCCCGAGCAGGTTGGCGCCGAGGTTCCACACCGCGTTCGAAGGATCGAACAAGCTGGACAAGTCGTTGCCCGCCTGGCCGCCCCCGGCGGTCAAGGCGAGGCGCGGCAGCTTGGCCGCCTTGGCCGAGCCCACGCGCCCGAAGGCCGCGGCCACGCGCCGATCGGCCGCCACCACGTCGGGACGGCGCTCGAGCAGTTCGGAAGGCAGGCCGACCGGCGGCTCCTTGGGCAGCATCGGCAATCCATCGGCCGTCTCGATGTCGTTGGACGGATAGCGTCCGAGCAGCGCCTCCAGCGATCGCAGCGAGGCGTCCTGCACGCCCTTGCTGGCCTCGAGCGCCTGGCGCGTGGCGGACGCCTGGCCCTCGGCCGTGTCGAGGTCGCCGCGCTTGGCTTCGCCGGCCTCGTAGCGCGCCTTCACCACGCGCGCCATGCGCTCGCGCTGCGCCAGCAACGCGGCGTCGAGCGCCACCTGCTCCTTGGCGGCGATGGCGAGGAACCAGCCTTGCGCCGTGCGCGCGGCGATCGACTGGCGCGCGTACTCGTAGTCGGCCTGCGCCGCCACGGCGTCGAGCGCCGCGGCCTGCGCCGCGTCCGACAAGCGCCCCCACACGTCGACTTCCCACGACACCGACAGCCCGAGGTTGAACCCGCTCGACGCGCCGCGCTGGTCGCTGGCGCGCTCCGCCCCGCCGACCGCGTCGACCTTGGGCGACAACGCCGCGTCGGCCTTGCCGGCCTCGGCCGCGGCGCGGTCGCGCCGCGCGGAGGCGATGGCGAGGTCGGGATTGTTCTTCTCGGCCTCGGCCACGAGCGCGTCGAGCCGCGGATCGCCGAAGGTGGCCAGCCAATCGTCCGCGACCTTGCCGGGATCCGTGGCGTTCTTGTACGACTCGCGCACCGGCGTGTGCGCCCGATCCTTGGTCGGCGGGGCGGCCTCCGGCCCGCGGCAGGCTGCGGCGAGGAGGAGGGCGACGAGTGGGGCGGCCTGCATGGCGGCGCGCGCGCGCGGCCCGGCGGAGGGAGGGCGAATCATGTCGGGGGGCGTCCAGCGCGGAGGGCGGACTCCGAAGACTCTAGCAATCACGCCGTCGCGCCGAGCACGCCAAGCCTCGGTTGGGCCGCGCCGTCCAGCACCGGCTCCGCGGCCGCTCGGCCAAGGCGCGCTCGAAGCGCCTCGGCTGGCGCGCGGCTTGGGTGCGTCTCCACCGCCACGAGCTCGCGAGACGCGAGCCCGCGGCCATGCTGCCGCATGCGGCTCGACTTGCGGCCGCGCCTGTGCTCGGCATGGCGCTCCCTTGGGCTCCTGGCGTTCTGGCCAATGCAGACGCGGGGGACCAAGCGCGCCGCCGTGTCGAGCACGATGGCGCAGGCCGACCAGACGCGCGGGCCCTGCCGCGCGAGGCTCCCTCGCCCGGAGCCGCGCGCCCGTTGACCTCGCGCGCCGCCGAGGTCCCCGCGCCAGCGCCCTGCGTGGTCGCGTCCATTCGCCGCTAGTCGTCCATCGCATCGCGCTCCTCCGCGGGGCGAGTCCTTCCGCGAGGCGGTCCACCTGGGCCACCACGCCCGCACCGACGACTCGCCCACCATCAAGAAGGGCGCGCGTGGGTGACCGAGCGCGCGCGCGCGACGACGCGAGCGCGCGGCGGGCGCCTCAGTTCTTGCCGTCGATCATGTCGCCGAGTCCGAAGGCGCGGTCGAGCACCGAGCCCTCTTCGCGGCGCGAACCCTTCGCGGCGCTGGTGATGCGGTCGGCGAGGCGCGACAAGGGCAGGGACTGCAGCCACACCTTGCCGGGGCCGACGAGCTTGGCGTGGAACAAGCCTTCGCCGCCGAACAAGGCGGTCTTGATGCCGCCGACGTACTCGATGTCGTAGTCGACGCTCGGCTGCAAGGCGACGAGGCAGCCCGTGTCGACGCGCAGCGACTCGCCCGGGGCCAGCTCCAGCGCGTGCACCGTGCCGCCGGCGTGCACGAAGCACAACCCGTCGCCCGAAAGCCGCTGCATGATGAAGCCCTCGCCGCCGAACAAGCCCACGCCGATGCGCTTCTGGAAGGCGATGCCCACCTCGACCCCGCGCGCCGCGCACAGGAACGAATCCTTCTGGCACACGAGCTCGCCGCCGAGCGCGCGCAGGTCCATGGGCAGGATCTTGCCGGCGTAGGGCGCGGCGAAGGCCACGCGCTGCTTGCCGGAGGCGGCGCGGTTCTGGAAGACGGTCATGAACAGGCTCTCGCCCGTCAGGAGCCGCTTGCCGGCGCCCACGAGCTTGTCGAGGAATCCGCGCGACTGCTGGCCGTCGCCGAAGACCGTCTCCATGCCGATCGCCTGCGTCATGTACATCATCGTGCCCGCCTCGGCGACGGCGCATTCGCCCGGGTCCAGCTCGACCTCGACGAACTGCATCTCGGCGCCATGGATCTGGAAGTCGATCTCGTGCGCGCGCCGCGCCGACGTTCCCGCGCAGGACTGGACGGGCGGCGGAGGCGGCGCGCCGGCGGACGCGCCGAGGCGCGAGCCCGCGCGCGATGCCGCGGCGAACTCGGGGATGTCGCCGAGCGGCGTCCACTGGGCCATGCCGGCGCGCCAAACCAGGGTTCGCGCGTCGGCCGTGCCGTTTTCGAGGTTGGCGGCGACCTGGGCCGCGGGGACGGGTCCGATCTGGTGGCCACCGAGGGCCATGTACCAAGCGTCGAGTGC
Organism: Planctomycetota bacterium; assembly: GCA_041157565.1. GTDB lineage: Bacteria > Planctomycetota > UBA1135 > UBA1135 > SXXH01. The sequence continues at coordinate 13,415 of JBEBCR010000180.1, forward strand.
CATGCTGGAGGCAGGATACGCCGACCAGTCGGCGAAATTCACGCCGCCCTCGCCCGGACCGTCGGATGGACCAGGACGACCATCGACCAGGACGACCATCGCGGGTCGGCTGCGCCCGCGGTGGCCGGCGCGCCGAAAGTGGCATCTCGAATACCACTTTTCGCCCAGCTCCACCGTCCGCGCTACAGCCGCTCGATCTCCGCGCGCTCGAGCAGCCTGAGCCGGTCGCGCAGCGCCGCCGCCTCCTCGAAGCGCATCGACTCGGCCGCGCGCAGCATGTCGTTCTTCGTGCGCTCGATCTCGCCGCGCAGGCGCGCGGGTTCGAGGAGCGCCGGATCGCCGAGCGGCGCGAAGCCCGCGCCCTTGCCGCCCTTGCGCCCCTTGCGCGGCGCATCGGGCGCGGGCGCGACCTCGACGTAGTCCATCTCGTACAGCGCCTCGAGGCTGTCGCGCACCGGCTTGATCACCGTCTGCGGGACGATGCCGCGCTCGGCGTTGTAGGCGATCTGCCGCTCGCGGCGGCGCGTCATCTCGCCGATGGCGCGCTCCATCGAGTCCGTGCTCCGGTCGGCGTACAGGACGACGCGCCCTTGCGCGTTGCGCGCCGCGCGGCCGCAGGTCTGCACCAGCGAGGTGGTCGAGCGCAGGAAGCCCTCCTTGTCGGCGTCGAGGATGCCCACCAGCGCCACCTCCGGCAGGTCGAGGCCTTCGCGCAGCAGGTTGATGCCGACCAGCACGTCGAACTGGCCGAGGCGCAGGTCGCGCAGGATGGCGGTGCGCTCGATGGCGTCGATCTCCGAGTGCAGGTAGCGCACCTTGACGCCCGCCTCGGCGTAGTAGTTGGTCAGCTCCTCGGCCATGCGCTTGGTCAGCACGGTGACGAGCGTGCGCCAGCCCGCCTTGGTCGTCAGGCGGATCTCGTGCAAGAGGTCGTCGACCTGCGTCTTGGCCGGGCGCACCTCGAGCGAGGGGTCGAGCAGGCCGGTGGGCCGCACGATCTGCTCCGCCACGCGCGCGCCCGAGTGCTTCAGCTCGTACGCCGCCGGCGTCGCCGACACGTGCACCACCTGCTTGGCCAGCCCCTCCCACTCCTCGAAGCGCAGCGGCCGGTTGTCCAGCGCGCTGGGCAGGCGGAAGCCGTGCTGGACCAGCGTCTCCTTGCGCGAGCGGTCGCCGTGGTACATGCCGCCGACCTGCGGCACGGTGACGTGGCTCTCGTCGACGAACACCACCCACTCCTCGGGGAAGTAGTGCAGCAGCGTGAACGGGCTCTCGCCCGGCGCGCGCCCGTCCATCCAGCGCGAGTAGTTCTCGATGCCCGAGCAGACGCCGGTCTGCTTGAGCATCTCGAGGTCGTGGCGCGTGCGCTGCTCGATGCGCTGCGCCTCGAGCAGGAGGTTGCGCTCCTTGAACCACGCCACGCGCTCCTTGAGCTCCGCCTCGATGCCGATGACGGCCTTCTGCAGGCGGTCGCCGGGCGCCACGTAGTGGTTGGCGGGGTAGAGCGTGGTCGAGGACATGTCCGCCAGCACCTCGCCGCGCAGGGGATCGACCACGACCAGGGAGTCGATCTCGTCGCCGAACAGCTCGATGCGCACCACGGCGTCCTCCTCGTACGAGGGGAAGACCTCGATCACGTCGCCGCGCGCGCGGAACGTGCCGCGGCGGAAGTCGGCGCCGGCGCGCGCGTACTGCATGCGCGTCAAGGTGCGCAGCAGCTCGTCGCGCTCGATCGAGGCGCCCTTCGAGAGCGGCAGCGCCATCGTCTCGTAGTTGTCCGGCGAGCCCAGTCCGTAGATGCACGACACCGAGGCCACGATCAGCACGTCGCGCCGCTCGAGCAGGGAGCGCGTGGCGCTGTTCCTCAAGCGCTCGATGTTCTCGTTGCGCGAGGCGTCCTTCTCGATGAAGGTGTCGCTCGAGGGCACGTACGCCTCGGGCTGGTAGTAGTCGTAGTAGCTGACGAAGTACTCGACCGCGTTCTTCGGGAAGAGCTCCTTGAACTCGGCGTAGAGCTGCGCCGCCAGCGTCTTGTTCGGCGACAGCACCAGGGTCGGCCGGTTGACCTTCTCGATCACCGCGGCCATGGTGAAGGTCTTGCCCGAGCCCGTGATGCCGAGCAGCGTCTGGTGGCGCGCGCCCTCGACCAGCCCGCGCGACAAGGCCTCGATGGCCTTGGGCTGGTCCCCCATCGGCTGGTACGGGCAGACCAGTTCGAAGCGCCCCGCCTCGGGGGTGGCGCGGCTGGTCCTCTTGGCGGCGGGGGCGTCCATGGCGCGGGATCGTAAGCGCCTCCGACCGCGCTTTCCTTCGGGATTCAGGCCGCTCGCAACCACCCTGTTGCAACCACTTTGCGGCGAGCGTACGGTCGGCCTCGTTCCAGCAGCCCCCTGGACCCGACCCCGACCGCGACCGCCCATGCAACACCGCCTCGGCCGCTGCGACGCCTGCCGCGCCTCGTACGAGATCCCCGCCAGCTACCTGCCGCGCTTCGCGCGTTGCCGACTGTGCCGCGGCATGGTGCGCATCGGCCGCAAAGGCGGCGAGGAGCCTTGGCGACCCATGCCGCGCGGCGCGCAAGTCGCGCGAGCCGCGGAGCTCGCGCCCACGCGACTGGATCCGGCGCGCGAGCGCGAATGGCTGCTGCCGCGCGTCGCCGCCACCACGCTCGCTCCGCTGACGGGCGAGCTCGCCTTCGAGGCGCCCCTCGACGCCACGGCGTGGGCCCTGGCGGACGTGCTCGATGGCGCGGCGCCCGCGCGCGAGGGTCGCATGGCGGACGTGGAAGCCGCCCCCGGCTCCGACGTCGAGGAGCGTGCCGCGCTGCTCGACTCGGGCGTGGGCTTCGGCTGAACGCGGCGGCGGCGGAGTCCGCTTCCTAGCGCGCTTGGCGCCTCGTCGCGGCCCCTTGGCCGATGCGGCGCGGGTCGTGCGCCGCCGCGGGCTTGGCGCCGGGGGCCTCGAGCTGGATGGCGCCCACGAGGGCGAGGTATCCGGCGGCGGGCTTGAGCTCGTGGCCGTGCTGGACGCGCAGCGCCTCGAGGATCGCGGGATCGAAGCCTTGCTCGTGCAGCGAGTGGCTGGGCGAGTGCTGCTGGTGCAGGCGCGGCGCGGCGATGGCGTCCTCGAGCGGCAGTCCGCACTCGAGCGCGCGCACGAGCACCTGCAGCACGGCGACGGGGATGCGCGGACCGCCGGGCGCGCCGACGACCATGGTGTTGGCGTGGCCTCCGGCGCGCACGATCGTCGGCGTCATGGACGACAGTGGCCGGCGTCCGGGGCGGATCGCGTTCTTCTCCGAACCGGCGAGTCCGTAGCCGTTGGCGCTGCCGACGGCGAGCGTGAAGTCGTCGAGCTCGTCGTTGAGCAGGAAGCCCGCGCCGCCGACGAGGATGCCGCTGCCGAAGCTCGAGTTGAGCGTGGTCGTCAGGCTGACGGCGCCGCCGGCGGGATCGAGCACGCAGATGTGCGTCGTCTCCTGGCCTTCGGGCGGCGGAGCCAGCTCGCTGGCCTCCAATGCCGGATCCGCGCGCGGGCCGATGGCCACGCGCCGCGCGGCGAGGCGCGCGGGAGCGAGGAGCTCCTCGACGGGCACGCCGCCGGCGGGATCGCCGAAGTGGCGCGCGCGCTCGGCGTAGGCGCTGCGCGTCGCCTCGAGGAAGCGGTGCCACCACGAGGCGTCCGGCGCGGGCGCGGGCGGAGCGAAGCCCTCGAGCACCCCGAGGACGTGCAGCAGCACGAAGCCGCCAGCCGACGGCGGCGGCGCCGTGAGGATCTGGAAGCCGCGGTGCCAGCCGACGAGCGGCTCGCGGCGCTCGACGCGGTAGGCCTCGAAGTCGGCGGGCGCCAGCCAATCGCGGCCGTCGGGCGCCACGCAGCCGCCCTTCTCCGGCGCGGCGCAGGGCGTGCGCGAGAGCTCCGCCCGCACCAGTTCGCGCGTCTCGCCCGCGTAGAACTCGGCGGGGCCGCGCGCGGCGAGGCGCTCCAGCGTGCGCGCGAGGTCGGGCTGCGCGAGGCGCTGGCCCTCGGCGAGCGGCTTGCCTCCGGGGCAGTACACGGCGCGCGCGGCCGCGTTGAACTTGTCAAAATTGCTTGACGCCGCCAGGTCGCGCGCGAGGTCGGCGTCCACGAGGAAGCCGTCGCGCGCCAGGGCGATGGCGGGCTCGAGCAGGTCGGCGAAGGCGAAGCGGCCGGAGCCCGCCGCGCTCCACAAGGCGTGCAGCCCCGCCGGCGAGCCCGGCACCCCCACCGCGGTGGGCCCGCGCGCGCCGCGCTCGGGGACGAAGCGCCCCTGGGCGTCGAGGTAGGCCTCGGGCCGCGCGGCCATGGGCGCCGTCTCGCGGAAGTCCAGGAACAAGGCGTCGCCGGCGTGGTCGGCGTGCAGCGCGAAGCCGCCGCCGCCGAGGTTGCCGGCGCGCGGCAGCACCACGGCCAGGGCGAAGGCCGTCGCCACCGCCGCGTCGGCCGCGTTGCCGCCCCGCTCGAGGACCGACAGGCCGGCTTGCGTCGCCAGCGGATGCTCGCTGACCACCGCGCCGCCCTGCGGCGTCGGCCAGGTCATCGCCACCGGGCGCGCCGGCGCGAAGCAGGACGCCAGCCCAAGCAGCGCGCAAGCCGCCAACCGCCGCACGGACTCAGCCCCTCTGGCCGTCGGTGAGTTCCTCGACGCTGACCCCGCGCTCCTTCAAGTAGGCGACCGATTGCTGGATCGCCGCCTCGTCGCCTTCGATCTCCACCGCCACCAAGGCCATGGTGTCGGTGATGCTCGCCGCGCGGATGTTGGGCACCACGCCGAACTTGTCGCCGAGCGTGTGGCTGATGATGGGCTCGGAGATCAGTTCCTGAGGGAAGGTGCAGAAGTACTTGTGCAGCGCCATCTAGGTTCGGAACAGCGAGTCCTGGGGTTCTTCCGGTCGCGAGCGAGTGGCGTCGGCGACGCGCACGGAACTCACGCGCTGGTTGCGGCGGAGCCCACGCGCGCCACGCGGGCGCGCCGCTCCGACCACCAAGCGACGAGCCATGTTCCCACAAAGGCGACGGCCGGGGCAAGCGAACCTTCGGCCCACGACGACCACGGGCCGGGCAAGCTGGTGGCGGCCGAGTCGTAGACCAGCGGGTGCCGCAGCACGTCGATCCCCGCGGCCGCGAGCGTCGCCACCACGGGCGAAGCCTGCAACGTCCACGCGGCCCAGTCCGCGTCCAGCGGCCGCCCGAGCAGGAACCCCGCCGCTGGCGCCAAGCCCACGAGGCTGGAGCCCAACGCGACGAGCAGGACGCTCCCGCCGCTGTTGCCCCAGCGCTCCAACCACCCGCCGAGCAGCCAGCCCAGCGCCAGCAAGCCGGCGACGATGGCCAATCCTCCGGCGAGCGACGGCACCATGCGCGTTCCCACCGCCCCCGCCGCCGCCAAGGCGAACCCGAAGCAACCGACGATGCCGAGGGTGTGCGGCAAGAGGCGCAGTCCGAGGTGACGTGCCCATGCGCCGCAGGCGGGCGCGACGAGGGCGAGCCAGACCAGGAGGGCGATGGGGTCGGAGCCGCGGGGGCCGGGGAGAAGGCCGAGGCAGCCGAGGGTGGCGGGAGCGAGGAGCAGGAGGAGCGGCTTCATCCGATGCTGGTCCCTTTCATTGTGCTCGCCGCGACGGCGCGCGCGTACAGGTTGCTCGGCCCCGCCGTCGGGATTTCGCCTGCGGAGGGGCCGTGGGACGCGTTCCGATGGGTGCACAGGCCTTCCTGCACACGCGAGCGGCGCCCCTGGCCGCTGGCAAGCTCGCCTCGGGGCCGCGGGCCCACGTGCGACAGCGCTTCCCCGCCAAAGCCCTGCGCGCGAACAGCCGCAAATCAGGTTCGAGCCGGAGCA